>CAIOSS010001097.1 GCA_903860995.1 uncultured delta proteobacterium
CCGACCGACGACCTTCTCCCGGGCTCGCTCAACGCGTTCGGCCTCCCGATGCCGACGGTGGCCCGCGAGCGGCTGAGCACCGACGACATGAAGATGTTTCGCGTCGACGCCCCGATGTCGCGGGTTATGCGCTATCTCGAGCAACGCTTGGAGGTGCACGAGACGGACATCCACCCCCTCGCGGCGGTCATCCATCGCGCCATCGTGCGCGGCGTACAGTCGAACCTCGTCATCGACGTCGGCGTCCGCGACGAGGGTGACCGCACCCTCGTCACGGTATGGAACCGCACTCCGCCGGCCCCGCCCGCCAGGCCTCCCACCCTCGACGAGGGCCTCCGTGCGGTCGGCGTCGACCCCGCGACCGGGCAGTACGCGCCAGAGTTCAACCGCTGATTCCGACGCCTCCCGTGCGATGATCCGGCCATGTCGGACGCGCATCGTGTGGTGGTTCCGGACGCCGTGATCGGGGGTCGTGGGCTGTCGACGGGGCAGCGCGCCGTCGCGCTCGCGCTCGCGGAGACCTTGTTCTCGACGGAGGTAGGGCCTCCCCCCGCCGATCGTCTCCGGTGGCTGGCGGACGACCTGGACGACTTCTTCGCCCACTCCGGTGCCCGATCGCGATCCGTGTTCGTGCTCTGCATCACCGCCATCGACCTGCTCGCGCCGGTCTTTATCAGACGCCTCGGGCGCTTCTCCAGGCTGACGCTCGGCGACCGCTTCACCGCCCTCACGCGCTTCGAGGCCAGCCCGATGGGGCTCGCGTTCTTCGGCGCGAAGGCGGCGCTCTGCATCGTCTGGTACGAGCACCCCGCGGCCGCGCGGGAGGTGGGCTTCGACGGCAACTGCCTGAAGAGGTCGGCATGAGCGGCGGGTACTTCTCCGCGCGAGATCTTCGCGGCCCGCTCACCCTCGACTGCGACGTCGTCGTCGTCGGCTCCGGCGCCGGCGGCTCGGTGATCGCGACCGAGCTGGCGGCCAGCGGACTGCGCGTGATCGTCCTGGAGGAGGGGCCTCGCGTCGAGGGCCCGCTCCACGGCCAGATGCGCCCGAGCGAGTCGATGCGGCACGCGTGGCGCGACGGGGCCTTCAGCGCCGCGGTGGGTATCGGTGACAGCCCCACGATCAACGTGACCATGGGTCGGTGCGTCGGCGGCTCGTCAGTGCTCACGGGGGGCGTGTGCTTCCGTGTGCCCGGGGTGGTGCTGCACGAGTGGCAGCGCGAGCTCGGGCTCGAGGACTACTCCGAGGAGGGCCTCGACCCGTACGTGCGCCATGTCGAGCGGGCGATCCACGTCGAGGAGGTGCCCGCGTCGATGCGGTCGCGATCGACCGCGCTCTTCGTCGAGGGCGCCGAGCGGCTGGGCGTCCCGATCAAGCCGATCCGTCGGAATACCAAGGACTGTAACGGCTGCGGGCGCTGCAACTTCGGCTGCCCACACGGCGCGAAGATGAGCGTCGACCTGAGCTACCTCCCGCGAGCGGTCGCGCAAGGCGCCGAGGTGTGGTCCCACGCGCTCGTCGACCGGGTGGTCACGCGCAACGGCCGGGCGGTCGGGGTGGTGGGGCGGGTGCTCAACCGCGACGCCGGCGCACCGGGCGATCGGCTGGTGGTGCGCGCGCGCCGGGTCGTGATCGCCGCCGGCGCGTGGCATACGCCGCTGCTGCTACTGCGAAGCGGCCTCGGTCACCCGCGCTGGGTGGGGCAGGAGATGACGCTGCACCCCGGTTTCAGGGTGCTCGCGCGCTTCGCGCGGCCGGTGCGAGGGTGGCAGGGCGCCCTCCAGAGCGCGTACACCGACGCGTTCGAGCACGAGGGCATCACGCTCATGGGGCTCTTCGTGCCCACCGGGGTCCTCGGCGCCACCATGCCGGGCGTCGGGGCGGAGCACGTCGCGGCTGCGAGCCACATCGATCACCTCGCGATGTTCGGCGGGATCATTCATGACGCCGGAGGGGGAACGGTGCGCCGCGGCCCGGGGCGCGAACCCCTGGTCACCTACCGGATGGCGCCCGAAGACCGCGCGAAGATCCCACGGGTCATCTCGCTGCTCGCCGAGACCTTCTTCGCCGCGGGCGCCGAGGAGGTGTTCATTCCGGTGCTCGGGATGCGCGGACTGGACGCCGACGCGTTCCGGCAGGCCGACCTCGCCCGGGTCCCCTCGTCGCGCATCGAGTGTGCTTCGCAGCACCCGCTCGGCAGCGCGCGGATGGGCTGCTCGCGGGAGAACTCCGTGGTCGATCCCGACGGGCGCGTGTGGGGTACGCAGGAGCTCTACGTCGCCGACGGCAGCATCCTGCCGACCAGTCTCGGCGTGAACCCGCAGCTGTCGATCATGACGGTCGCGACGCGCATCGCGTGGCGGATGCGCGACCGGCCGCTGCCCCCGCTGGATTGACTCAGCGTGCCGCGCCGCCCTGCTGGGGCATGGCGACCGTCCAGGTGGTGTCGCCGAGCCGCCAGCGCTGTCCGTCGACGAGCTCGACGGGCAGCTCCGTCTCGTCGCGGAGGGCCACCAGGCGCCCGTTGCGCGCCCGGATGATGAGCGTGGCGTCGTGGGCGTCGCGCGGCGCCACGATGGCGGCGTCGTGTGCGCGGGAGACCGTGGCCTCCGTGAGCACCAGCACGTGCGCGACTCCGAGCGCGTGGCGATCGAGCCGCGTGAGGCGGGCCCAGGCGGGGAGGGCGCCCGGGCTCGTCGCCGCGTGCTCGAAGAGGAAGCCGACGTGCGGGCCGAGTCCGATCTCGTCGCCGTGATCGAGGCGAGAAGGCTCGCCGCCCGGGCTGAGGGAGCGGCCATTGAGCGAGGTGCCGCTGGCGCTGCGGAGGTCGGCGATGGTCGCGTAGCCGCCGTGCCAGTCGACGCGCGCGTGGCGACGGGACAC
>CAIOSS010001098.1 GCA_903860995.1 uncultured delta proteobacterium
CCGATCTCCCTCATCCGCCTCCCACCGCTCGTCGGCCGCGAGCGCCCCGCGCACCCCGCGCTGCACCGCGCCGCCCTCGGCCTCTTCGCGCGCGGCCACGCGCTGCTGCTCGCCGGCCTCCACGCCCGCTTCGGCGCCCCCGCCTTCGGCTGGACCGCCTCCCCCCCCCTCAGCACCGCCCGCAGCCCCGGCGCCGGCGCCACCCTCTGGCTCTGCGCCGTCGCCTGCTCCGCGCTGGCCACCCTGCTAGGGTCCTTCGACGTCCTCGCCACCATCGTGGGCGCGCCGAAGCTCCCATGGGCGCGGCTCCCGCTCTCCGCCTGGGGGCATCTCTTCGCCGCCACCCTCAACGCCCTCTTCCTCCCGATCCTCCTCGGCGCGCTCGCGCTGCTCTTCAGCGACCGCCACCTCGGCACCGCGCTCTTCACCACCCCCTCCCGGCCGGGCGGCGACGCGCTGGTCTATCAGCACCTCTTCTGGATCTTCGGCCACCCCGAGGTCTACATCCTCATCCTGCCCGTGTGGGGCGCGGTCTCCGACGCCCTCGCCCGCGCCGCCGACCGCCCACCCGCCCTCCACCGCGCCGTCGTCGCCGCCATGGCCGCGGTCACCCTGCTCAGCGGGCTCGTCTACGGACACCACCTGCTCACCGCGGGCCTGTCCCCCTTGCTGGCGCAGGGCTTCATGACCCTCACCCTGCTCATCTCCCTGCCCTCCGCCGCCTTCGTCGCCTCGTGGATCGCCACCCTCCACGGCGCCTCGCTGCGCCCCGACGCCGCGGCCTCCTACAGCCTCGCCGCGGTGGTGCTCTTCGTCCTCGGCGGGCTGACGGGCATCCCCCTCGCGCTCGTCAGCACCGACCGCTTCCTCCACGACTCGGCCTTCGTGGTGGGCCACTTCCACCTCGTCATGGCCGCCACCCTCCTCCTCGGCCTCTTCGCGATGCTCCACGAGGCCCTCGGCCGTCTCGGGCTGCGCGCCCCCTCCATCACCGTCGCCCGCCTTCACGCCTGGACCACCGCGCTGGGCGCCCTCGGGGTCTTCGTCCCGATGCTCCGCCTCGGGCTCGGCGGGGCGCCGCGGCGGCTCTACGCCCCCGACCTCTACCGATATCTCCACCCGCTGCTCGCCTGGCAGCGGGTCGCCACCGTGGCCGCCGCGCTGCTGTTCACGGCGCAGCTCGCCTGGCTCATGGCCTGGTGGCGGGGGCGGCGATGAGAGGCCTCGCGCCCGCCGTGAGCGCCGCGATGTTCGTCGCCGCCGTCGCGGCGGGCTGGGTCTCCACCGGACAACCCCTCCGTCTCCATTGGACCTCCACCGACCCTGGATCGCCCCCCACCGCCGCCCTCGCCCTGCCCGATCGGGTGATCGCCCTCGACACCCTCCGGGCGGGCTTCGTCACCTATCAGCGCCACTGCGCGGGATGCCACGGCGAGGCGGGCGACGGCCGCGGCGCCTCGGGCATCGGGCTCTCTCCGCCGCCACGGGACTTCACCCGCGGCGCGTTCAAGTTCGCCGCCGTGCCCGCGGGATCGCTCCCGCGCGACGAGGACCTCGCCCGCACCATCCGCCGCGGCCTCGCCGGCACCGCCATGCCCGCATGGAGCCTCGGCGAGCGCGAGCTCGACGCCGTGGTGCAGTACCTCAAGACCCTCTCACCCCGCTGGCGCCGCGAGACCCCGCCCGCTCTGGGCGAGGTCGCCACCGCGCCCGACCCCTGGCGCGACGACCCCGCCGGCGCCGCGCGCGAGGGCGAGCGCGTCTATCACCGCGAGGCCCTCTGCGCGACCTGCCACCCCGCGTACACCGACGACGCGCCCACGCGCCCGGAGCCCCGCGCGCCCGTCGCCCACCTCGAGGCCGCCTACGGCACGTGGGTGCTCTCGCCCGACTTCCGCAGGCACCCGATGCGCGCTGGTCGCTCCGTCGACGACCTCCACCGCGCCATCGCCTTCGGCCTCGGCGGCACCCCGATGCCCACCTGGCAGGGCGCCCTCCCCGACCGCTCGCTCTGGGCGCTCGCCTACTACGTGCGCTCGCTCACGCCGTCGCCGTGATGGTCTCGAACTCGCGCTCGAGGAAGGTCTCGATCTTCGACCTGAAGGGCCGCGCGAAGAAGGGCAGCTCGAGCGCCACCGCGATGTGCGACGCGTCGAAGGAGAGGCGGCCGTCAGCCCCGCGGTAGCTGCCCTCGGCGCTCGTCGACGACGTCCAGCGGTAGTGCGATGCCACGTCGAGGTGGGGATAGCGCGCGGCGTAGACGACCACCTGCGCGTCGATGCGCGCCCGCAGGGCCTCCACGGTCGTCGAGTGGCCCCTGCGGAATTCGAGTTTCATCGCGCGAAACCTGCGCGCCGGGTCCCGGGACGTCAACCTTCGCGCGACCGCCGCCACGCCGCGCGGCGCGGAGTCATCCAACGGCCCCCATGCAACGCCCCCTCGTCTGGTTTCGCCGCGACCTCCGCGTCGACGACAACACCGCCCTCCTCGCCGCCGCCGCGCGCGCCGACGACGGCCTCGTCGCGCTCTACCTGCTCTCCCCGGGCGAGTGGCGCGCCCACGACGACGCCCCGGTCAAGGTCGACTTCTGGCTGCGCAACCTCGCGCGCCTCTCCGACGCCCTCCACGCGCTCCACATCCCCCTCGTCGTCGCCACCGCCGAGCACCCCGCGGACATCCCCGCGCTGGTGCGCGACCTCGCCCGCCGCCACGGCTGCACCGAGGTGCACGCCAACCGCGAGTACGAGGTGAACGAGTCGCGCCGCGACGTCGCCGTGCGCGCCGCCCTCGGCCTCCCGCTGCACCTGCACGACGACCGCGTGTTGCTCCCGCCCGGCAGCGTGCGCACGCAGTCCGACACGGCCTATACGGTCTTCACTCCCTTCAAGCGGCAATGGATCACCGTGCTCGGGTCGTCCCTCCCGACGCCGCGCCCCGGCCCTGGGGCGCAGCGACCCGCGGCGGGCGTCGAGCGCAGCGCCGTGCCCGCCGCGGTGGAGGGCTTCGCGTCACCCGTCGACCCCGAGGAGTGGCCCGCCGGGGAGGACGCCGCCGCGCAGCGCCTGGAGTCCTTCACCGGGGTCGCGCTCCAGCACTACCGCAGCGGGCGCGACCTCCCGGCCGTCCGCGGAACCAGCCAGCTCTCCCCCTACCTCGCCGCGGGCGTGATCTCGCCGCGGCGCTGCCTCGCCGCCGCGATGGCCGCCAACCAGGGGCTCCTCCACGGCGGGCGCGAGGGCCCCGACACGTGGATCTCCGAGCTCTGCTGGCGGGACTTCTACACCCACGTGATGGTGGCCTTCCCCCGGGTGAGCATGGGGCGGGCGTTTCGCACGGAGACCGATGCGGTGCCCTGGCGCCGGGCCCCGGACGAGCTCCGCCGCTGGTGCGCCGGAGAGACGGGCTTCCCCCTGGTCGACGCCGCGATGCGACAGCTCCACGCCACGGGCTGGATGCACAACCGCCTGCGCATGCTGACGGCGATGTTTCTCACCAAGGACCTGCTCATCGACTGGCGCGAGGGCGAGCGCTTCTTCATGCGGCACCTCGTGGACGGCGACCTCGCGGCCAACAACGGCGGCTGGCAGTGGTCGTCGTCGACGGGCACCGACGCCCAGCCGTACTTCCGTATCTTCAACCCCTCCACGCAGGCCCGTCGCTATGACCCCGACGGGGAATTCGTGCGGCGCTGGGTGCCCGAGCTGCGCTCGCTCGACACGCGCTCCCTGCTGGCGATGGAGAAGATGGGCCCGCTGGAACGGCGACGGCTTGGCTACCCCGAGGCGATGGTCGATCACGCCGCGGCGCGGGTGCGCACCCTGGCAGCCTTCAAGGGCGCCTGAGCGTCGGGGGCTATTTGCCCAGGGCCTTGAGCTGCCCCGGCATGGTCACCTGGATGACCCCGCCCCAATTGCACATGCACTTCGAGTTCGCGTCGAGGGCGGGGAAGTTCTTGATCATCGCGGAGGGTGAGCCCGGCGCCCACGGGGCCGCGACGGCCGGGATGCACGGCATCGGGGTGAGCACGCCCAGCGCCGCCGCGGTGGCCGCCACGACCATAGGGTTCGCGGGGGAGCTGCACATCCCGAAGGGCATGACGTTCTTCATGGGGGTGAAGTCCATGATGTTGGCGATGGGCAGGTTGGAGCCCGTCGTCCCCTTCTCCGGGGTGACCACCATGGCTGACGGGGCCACGCCGAAGCTGCACTGGAGGAGGGCACTGTTGGCGACCAGGGGGGGCATCGCGTAGCTCCTTCGCGGGCCTGTGGGTAGGGCCGGGGTGATCGTCGGACCCTATCGCTCTATCACGACGGCGCCGCCCACATGCGCTATCAAACCGGTCTCCCCACCCATGACCAGCCCCAGACCCCGCATCGGCGTCGTGCTCAACGCCAACGCCGGACGCACCCGGCGCGACCCCGGCCTCGCCGACCGCCTCCGCGCGAAGCTCACCGACGACGACCTGCTCGTCTCGACGCGCTCGCCTGACGAGCTCTCCGACGCGGCCGAGCGCTTCCGCGCGCACGGCGTCACGCTGCTCGCGGTGGTCGGCGGCGACGGCAGCGCGAGCGTCACCCTGTCGACCTTCGCGCGGGTCTACGCGCCCGACGCGCTGCCCCCGGTGGCCCTGCTCCGCGGCGGCACGATGAACACCGTCGCCAACGGCTGCGGCGCCCCGCGCGGCAACCCCGCCGCGCTGCTCGCCTCGCTCGCGCCCCGCGTCCGCTCGGGCAACGGGCTCCACACCTCCCAGCGGTCCACCATCCGCATCGGCGACCGCTTCGGGTTCCTGTTCGGCACCGGGGTGGTCGAAGGGTTCCTGCACGCCTACTACGCCAACGGCACCCCGACGCCCCTCAGCGCCGCGGGGGTGCTCGCGCGCGGCGTGGCCTCGGCGCTCGTGGGTGGGCCCCTGGTGCGGCGCATCGCGTCGCCCTGCCGCGCGTCGGTGGACTTCGCCGACGGCGCCCACTGGCCGCTGCAAGACTACCTCACCATCGCCGCTGGCACGGTCGACCAGATCGGCCTCGGGTTCCGCCCCTTCCTGCGCTGCGACGAGCGCCCCGAGAGCTTCCACCTGCTGGGCATCTACGCCCCGGTGGCGGCCCTCGCGCGCGAGCTCCCGCGCATCCGCCTCGCGCGCCCGATGCGCCCCGGCCACGCGCTCGACCGCGTGACCGACCGCGCCGTCATCCGCTTCGAGGGCGGCGTCGCCCGCTACATGCTCGACGGCGAGATCTTCGAGACCCCGGGCGAGCTCACGCTCACCGCGGGCCCGACGATCACCCTCGTGCGCTGACGCCCGCTGTCCGCCGCCGCGCTCCTCCTCCTCACGTCGGTATTCATTTTCTTCCCAAGGCTTCGGGAACCCGCCGCGCAGGCCGCTGTCACACAGCCCGTACGCAGCGCCGCATGGAAGCGGACGCTGCGCCCAGAGGTGACCCCATGACGACGCTGCGCCCCGTGACCCCCGCCCCCACCGTCGCCAACGCCGAGCACGAGGTGCTCTACCAGCTCGTGAAGCGCGCCGAGATCAACCCCATGGAGGTCGAGGACCACGCGCGCGCCGCCATCGAGGTCACCGTCCTCTGGAACCGCTCGGCCCTCCACGTCGCGCACCTCGAAGACGACCGCGGCTTCGCCCTCAGCAGCGTCGCGCCGTCGCTCCCGTCGCCCGCGACGCGCATGCTCCCCGCGCTCGGCCTGGGCAGCGCGGCGATGCTCGGCGGCGCCGTCGCCGCGAGCCTCGGGGTGGCCTCGCTGGGCGCGCTCGCCACGGTCGTGGGCGTCGGCTTCGGCGTGCGGCGCCACCAGCAGAACGAGGCCGTGCGCCAGGACGGCGGGCGCTTCGTCGTCGACGCGGAGATGCTCGGCGCGGACGAGCTCCCGGTGGTGACGCGCGACGGCGCGAGCGCGCGCTTCGTCTTCGCCGCGGGCGCCACCGGCGAGGTGGAGATCGACGGCGAGAAGCGCTCCCTCGCCGAGCTCACGGCGCAGGGCCTCGCGCGCCCCTCCCCGGTGCTGGAGGGCGCCTTCGAGGTCGCGATGGTCCCGGGCGGCAAGTACCGCATGGAGATCAACGGGCTCACGGTGGTGGCCAAGGCCGTGCGCGCGGGCCGTCGCGCCCTCGTGGCGACCGGGCGCGACCGCGGGCTGCGGGGCGCCTCCCTCGGCGCGGCGGTGGCGGTGGCGGCCCTCCTCGGCGTGATGCGCTTCGCGTCCCGCGAAGACGCCGGGCTGCTCGCCGACGGCGACCGCGACGAC
>CAIOSS010001099.1 GCA_903860995.1 uncultured delta proteobacterium
GCACCCCACGCCCAGCACCCTGTCCTGAAATCGCACGGCACCCCTGCCGTGGGGTTATCCTCCCGGGCATGGGTTCTTCCGACAACCGCGACGAGGCCCTCGGCGCGACGCTCACCGTTCCATCGCTCAGCCCGTACAAGGCACCGGGCGCCCCGACGGGCCAGCCGCGGGCCTCGCTGATCTCAGGCCCGCGCAGCGGCGCCGTGCTGCCGCGCTCGGTCGCCACGGGCGAGGGCGTGCAGCTCGTCGAGCACGCCCGGCCGCGCTACGAGACGGTGAAGCGGCTCGGCGAGGGGGCCTTCGGCGAGGTCGATCTCTGCGTCGACAACGACATCGAGCGCCGGGTCGCCCTCAAGCGGCTCAAGCCCGATATGCAGGACCCGGACACCCTCGCGCGCTTCACCTCCGAGATCCAGACGGTGGGGCAGCTCGAGCACCCGGGCATCGTGCCCGTGCACGACGTCGGGCTCGACGAGCGCGGCTTCTTCTTCGTCATGAAGTACGTCGAGGGTGACACCCTCGAGCACGTCATCGAGCAGCTGCGCGCGAAGCACCCGGACTACCTCTCGCGCTTCAGCATGGAGGTGCGGACGGAGATGTTCCTGCAGCTCTGCCGGGCGGTGCAGTTCGCCCACGGCAAGGGCTGGGTGCACCGGGACATCAAGCCCGCCAACATCATGGTCGGCCCCCTCGGCGAGGTGATGCTGATGGACTGGGGCCTCGCCAAGCAGGTGGGCCCCGGCGGCCGCCCCGACCTGCCCGGCGCGTCCGGCGCCCCCGCGGCGTCGGCCTACGGCACGATGCTGGGCCACGCCATCGGGACGCCGGCGTACATGTCCCCGGAGCAGGCGCGCGGCGAGCACGACAAGACCGACGCCCGCAGCGACGTGTACTCGCTGAGCGCGGTGCTCTTCGAGCTGATGGGCCTGCGGCACTACCTGCGGCCCCAACAGAGCATGGAGCAGCTGCTGGAGGCCGTGAAGACCGAGCAGCCCATGGGGGCGCTCGCGATGCACCACAATCTGGCCATTCCCCCGGAGTACGCGTGGATCATCTCGCGCGGCCTCGACAAGGACCCCGACCGCCGCTTCTCGTCGGTGGCCGCCCTCGCGCAGCGGATGAAGGCCGCGATGGAGGGCCGCGGGCCGGTGCAGTGCCCGTGCACGGGCATGAAGCGGGTCGGCGGCGCGTGGTCGCGCTTCATCGACCGGCGCCCCAACCTGGCCATCGCGGGTGCCGTGCTGGCGGCGGCCGCGGCGGTGTTCGGCGTGGTGTCCGCGGCGCTGCTCGTGCTGGGCTGACGCGCCCTCCGGGGTCGGCCGACCGGCAATGGATTGCCAGGAACTCTTCCGCGGCGCCCGGACCGTGGCAAGGCCTCGTGGGTCCAATGGGTTACGCAGACGGAAAGAAGCGCTTCGAGGCGAGGGACGCGAAGGAGGCGCTGGTGCACGCGGCGGCCCAGCTCTCGGCCGCGGCGGCGGCGCAGGGGCGGGTGCCGCCGCACGACCTGGAGGCCGAGCGCGCGGTGCTCGGCACCATCCTCCTCGACAACGGCGCGCTGAGCCTGGTGGAGTCCACCCTCGCGGCGGCGGACTTCTACCACCCCGCGCACGGGGTGCTCTACGAGGCCATCCAGGCGCTCGCGTCTCGCAAGGAGCCGGTCGACGTCGTCACCCTCGCGGCCGAGCTGAGGGCGCGCGAGCGGCTCAACACGGTGGGCGGCGCGCAGTACCTGGGCGAGCTCACGGACGCCATCGCCACCACCGCCCACGTCGAGTCTCACGGGCGCATCGTGGCCGACCTCGCGGGCGTGCGGCGCATGATCGAGGTGGCCCACGAGATCGTCGCGCGCGGCTACGGCGAGCGCGGCAACGCCGAGGCCTTCCTCGACTTCGCGGCGGCCAAGGTCTTCGAGGTGTCGCAGAAGCGCGCCAAGAGCACCCTGGTGCCGCTGGAGACGGCCATCCTCGAGGCCTTCGAGCGCATCGAGCGCGTGCTGGAGAACGGCGCGGCCATCAGCGGCACGGCGACGGGCTTCCGCGACCTCGACCGGCTGACGGCGGGCATGCACGGCGGCCAGATGATCATCATCGCGGCGCGCCCCGCGATGGGGAAGACCTCGCTGGTGATGTGCATCGTCGCCAACGCGGCGATGGCCACGGGCAAGCCGGTGCTCTTCTTCTCGCTGGAGATGCCTCGCGTCGAGCTGGCCAACCGCTTGATGTGCTCCGAGGCGCGGGTCGACCAGTCGAAGCTGCGCACCAACCTGCTGACGCAGGACGACCTCACCTCGCTCACGGCGGCGGCCAACCGGCTGCACAGCCTGCCCATCTACATCGACGACTCCGGCGACCTCACGCTGGTCGAGCTGCGCTCCAAGGCGCGCAAGATGAAGTCCGAGCGCGACCTCTCGCTCATCTGCATCGACTACCTCCAGCTCATGAAGGCGAGCCGCGAGAAGATGGAGTCGCGCGAGCGCGAGATCTCGGAGATCAGCCGCGGGCTGAAGGCGCTGGCGAAGGAGCTCGACGTGCCCATCATCGCGCTGTCGCAGCTCAACCGCGCGGCGGAGACGCGGCCCGGCAAGGAGAAGCGCCCGATGCTGGCTGACCTCCGCGAGTCGGGCGCCATCGAGCAGGACGCCGACGTGGTGATGTTCATCTACCGCGACGAGGTCTACAACCGCGACACCGAAGACCGGGGCATCGCGGAGGTGATCATCGCCAAGCAGCGCAACGGGCCCACGGACACGGTGCGGCTGCGCTTCGTGCGCGAGCTGACCCGCTTCGAGAACCTCGCGATGGACATGGACGACCGGCAGTACGCCGACGCCCAGGTGGGCGGCGTCGAGACCTTCGCGGGAGAGGGATTGCCGGACATGGATCCGTTCAGCCCGGGGTAGTAACGCCCTCCCTGCGGGGGCCCGATCCCCGATACTCTGGCGCCCCGGCAGAGCCTCCTACGCCCTTGACGGCCATCGCGTCGGGCGCAAGGCACTGGCCGCGCCCCCACACCCCCCGGAGCCCCCCCCGATGAACCCGAAATCCCTCGCCCCTGTTTTGCTCGCCTGCCTGCTCGGCTGCAGCTCCACGACCCCTACCCCCAACAGCTCGCTCAACGCCCCCGCCGAGCCCGTCGACGCCGGCGTCTCGATGCTCACCAACGACCCAGGGCCCCCCCCGGCGCCCACTCCCCCGCCGCCCGCCCCGGAGCCCGTGCGCATCACCGCGGGCGAGCGCCGCGCGACGCCCACCCCGTCGCCCCGCGTGGCCATCAGCGCGCCCCGCAACGGCGTGACCCTCCGCGAAGACCGCGTCGAGGTGCGCCTCGCCATCCAGAACTGGCGCGACGTCAACAACGCCGACGACCACCGGCACATCCACCTCGTGCTCGACGACGAGCCCTACCGGCGCATCGACGACCCGCGGCAGCCCGTGGTGCTCGAGCACCTCTCGCCCGGCACCCACGTCCTGCGCGCCTTCCCGGGCTGGGAGACGCACGAGACCGTGAAGGACGCCGGAGCCTTTGCGGTGACGGTGTTCCATGTGGGCCGCGCCGCGCAGAACTTCACCTTCAACCCCCGCTCGCCCCTGCTCACCTACTCGCGCCCCAAGGGCGAGGTCAACGGCGCCGAGGCCGACCGCATCCTGCTCGACTTCTACCTCGCCAACGTGCCCGCGGCGGACATGGGCGCGCAGGGCTTCCGCGTGCGCCCCAGCATCGACGGCCACGCGATGGACGACCTCCCCGCCTGGGTGCCGTACTACATCGAGAACCTCCCCGACGGCCCGCACACCATCGGCCTCCAGCTCATCGGCCGCGACGGCGCGCCCGTGGCCGGGCCCTTCAACACCACCGAGCACCGCATCA
>CAIOSS010001100.1 GCA_903860995.1 uncultured delta proteobacterium
CACGAGGGCCACCGCCCGCGCGAGGTCGGCCGGGTCGTCGACCTCCGTCCAGGGCAGGTCGCCCACCCCCACGCAGGCCATCCGGACGCCGCGCCCGACGACCTCGGCGTACACGTCCTCGTAGTAGAGCTGGGTGCGCCCCGCCCCGACGGCCGACGCCACGGCGGCAGTGAGCTCGCCGCGCGCCGCGTCGCTGAACCACTCGATCCCGATGGACTCGCCCATCGCGTCGGCGGGCGCGATGCCCTTGCCGAAGTCCACCGCCGCTCCGCTGGCCGCGCGCACCTTCATGGCCTCGTCGCGCACCGGCTGCCGGTCGTCGACGGCCACCACCGCCCCATCGCTCCGCCGGAGCACCCGCGGCAAGAGAGCCTCGGTGAACACCACGTCGCCGTCGAGCTTCACCACGTCGCCCGCGTCGACGACCGCGAGGGCGCGGTGGAGCGAGACGATGTTCTGGGTGGTGGCGTAGTCGGGGTTGTGGACAAAGGTGACCGGCACCGGCGCGTCGGCGAGCGCGGCGTGCACGGCCTCGGCTGCGAAGCCGGTGGAGAGCACGAGGCGGGTGACGCCCGCGGCGGCGAGCAGCCGCACCTGGCGGGCGAGGATGGTCTCGTCGCCGACGGGGACGAGGCACTTGGGGCAGCGATCGGTGAGCGGGCGCAGCCGGCTGCCGACGCCCGCCACCAGCAGGATGGCCGTGGTCATGACATCCCCTCGCGGGTGAAGAAGGCGCGGGAGGCGCGGCGCTGGGCGGGCACGAGCGCGAGCAGCCCGAGGTTGAACACCACCGCGCGGAAGAAGATGTACTCGCTCAGGTGGTCGGTGAGCATGGCGACGCCGAGGCCGAAGATGTGGGTGCCGACGCCGTAGAAGGTCCACGCGCGCATGACGCCCCGGTGGAGGATGCGAAAGCGGGCGGCGCGCTCGAGGGAGTACTCGGGCATGTCGCGGAAGCGCGCGGGGATGGACGGATCGACCCGCCCGAGCAGGGCGCGCTGCTGCGGGACGTAGCGGCGGTACAGGAAGAAGCGGACGGCGTCGAAGAGTCGGAGTCCCTGGGATTTCAGCCCGGCGTACTGGGCCTCGACGTCCTCGGGGTCGTCGTTGCCCTCGTGGCGGGTGGGCTGCGTCTGCACCAGGTAGACGTTCTTGAAGTGGTCGTAGAGGGTGGTGTGCATCGCGCCCGTCACGGCGCCGACGAGCCCGAGCGCCAGCCAGGGCAGCGGGCCGTGGGGATCGCCGCGGTGCTCCATCCAGAGGTGGGCGAGCACCGGCGGGATGACCGCGGCCTGCACGATGGCATCGACGAGTCCGTCGAGCATGCGGCCGAAGCGCGAGCTCGACTGGCGCATGCGGGCGAGCTGGCCATCCGAGCAGTCGACCACGGCCGAGGCGATGAGCAGCGCGCCGCCCGCCGCGAGGTAGCCCGCGCCCCGGGAGAGCGACGACCAGGTGCACCAGCCTGCCCCGATGCCGACGAACATCGACAGGATGGTCAGCTGATCGGGGGTGACCGCGGTGGGGTAGGCGGCGCGGGCGATGAGGTGGGCGAGGGGGCGGTGGACGAAGAGGTCGATGAGCTCTTCGACCTCTACGGGCTTGATCGTCGCGCGAAAGCTGAGGTCGGCCATCGGAGCGGGCGGAGGGGTAACACGGCGGGGCCGCCGCGGTCACGCCGCTTGCCGTCGCCCTTGCGCTCACCCACCCATCGGGTGCATCCGACCGGGCAGCACCCCTCTATGTCCTCCGCCCTGATCCCGATCTTCCTCGTCATCCTCGTCGACGTCCTCGGGCTCACGCTCATCCTTCCCCTCCTGCCCTTCTACGCCGAGCATTTCGGCGCCACCCCGATGGTCGTCGGCCTCCTCGGCGCCACCTTCGCGGCCTGCCAGCTCGTCTCCGGCCCGGTGCTCGGCCAGCTGTCCGACCGCTACGGCCGGCGCCCCCTCCTGCTCCTCTCCCAGGTCGGAACCTTCTTCGGCTTCCTCCTGCTCGCCCGCGCCGAGGTGCTCTGGGTCGTCTTCCTCGCGCGCGTCATCGACGGCGTCACCGCGGGCAATCTCACCATCGCCCAGGCCTACATCACCGACGTCACGCCCCCCGCCCACCGCGCGCGGGCCTTCGCCGTCATCGGTATCTCCTTCGGCCTCGGCTTCCTCCTGGGCCCCGCCATCTCCGGCTGGCTCGCCCAGCACGACCCCCGCTGGCCCGTCTACGCCGCCGCCGGGCTCTCCGCGACCAGCATCGCCGCCACCGCCCTGCTCCTCAAGGAGCCCACGCGCGCGCAGCTCGACGCCGCCAACGCCGCCCCGGAGGGCGAGGCCGCCGGGCCACTGCCCCCCGCCGGCCGCCGGC
>CAIOSS010001101.1 GCA_903860995.1 uncultured delta proteobacterium
GCCCGTGTTGATGCTGCGCGGCCGCGTCAACGTCGGGAACGCGTCGGCGCTCACCGCGCCCGCCGCCGGGACGACCGAGAAGAACACCTCGATCCGGGCGCGCGACACGCACCGATGGTGCTCTCGGTCGCACATGGCGCCGGGGCAGTCGCTGTCGACGTCGCAGCGCTCGGCCGGGCCGCCCACCACGGGGCCGCCGTCGAGGCAGGACGCGGGCGCGAGCAGCAGCGCGAAGATCGCGGCGAGCCTGAACCTCATGGCTGCACCAGGTGGCGGCAGGCCTCGACGGGATCGACCACGCCGCCGTCCGTCGTCGGGAGCGTGCCGCTCGGCGAGCGGACGAACACCCACCAGGTGCGGAAGTCGACGTCGCCGTCGCGCACCGGCGTGTGGAAGTTGCCTTCGATGCGGAACGCCGACGACACGTAGAGCTCGATGCGGTTGCAGCCGAGATCGAGGTCCGACACGAGGAAGCTCTTGTTGATGGTGCGGCGCGTGGTGCCGTTGCTCGGCACCGCCCCGAGGCGCGACACCGGCTCGCAGCTCGGGCCACCGTCCTGCGGTACGCAGTCGCGGTCGTCGTTGACGAAGAATTGAAACTGCAGCGGGTCGTTGACCGCGTCGTCGTCGACCGGCACGCGAAACTCCACCGTGTTGCCGTCCGTCCCGTCAACCTGGAGGAGCGCCCCGAGGCGCGGCGTCGTGAGGCCCTGCACGTCCTGGATGCGGGGTCGCGTCAGCGGGGTCGGCACGCGCACCTCCTCGGTGCGGGTGATCAGGCACGCGGACAGCGATGTGGCAACGGCAAGCATCAACGCGATACGACCCACGACAGCGAGATCCATACCATGCACCCCGCGAAGCCCACAGAACCCGCGATTCCGCGCCCGCCGCTGGGGTGACAGAGACCCCGGCACTGACAATCGTGTCGCGGTTCTGCCCCCCACCCCCCCGGCGGGACATATCCTGTCCGACCCGGCGCCACGGAGCGGGTGCGATCGCGGGGCGGACCCACTACCATGCGCCGCGATGATCGGACGTCTTCATGGCCGGGTGGTGTCGGAGTCGCCGGACGGGCTCGTGGTGATCGACGTGGTGGGCGTCGGGTACGAGGTGCTCGTCCCGCTGGGCACCCTCGGGCGCTGCGCCCCCGACGCCGAGGGGCGGGTGACGCTCCAGGTGGTGACGCACGTGCGCGAAGACGCGATCACCCTCTTCGGCTTCGCCAACGACCGCGAGCGCGCCGCGTTTCGCCTGCTCACGGCGGTGGCCGGGGTGGGTCCGCGCATCGCGGTGTCGGTGCTGGGCGTGCTGCCCGCGGGCGAGCTGGCGCACGCCGTGGCGCGGGGCGACGTGAAGAAGCTCACCTCGGTGCCGGGGGAGGGCAAGCGCATCGCCGCGCGCCTGGTGCTGGAGCTGAAGGACAAGCTCACGGGGCTCTCGGGCAATGGCTCGGATGTCTTCGTCCCGACGCCCGGCTTCAGCGCACCGGCGAGCCCCGTCGCCGCCGTGGGCCCCGGGGCCGCGCTGGTGGCCGCGCTGGTCAACATGGGCTTCAAGGCCCCGGAGGCCGAGCGGGCGGCCGCCGAGCTCGCGCCGCGGATGGCCGAGCCCCTGGAGGTGCTGGTGCGGGAGTCACTGCGTCGGCTCGTCCGGTAGTGCCGGCGGGGGCGCGCCCTCTTCGGACGGCGGCGCGGGCGGCGCCTCGGGGGGTGGCGGTCTCGCGGCGTCGGCCTGGAGGCCCACCTCGGAGAGCTTCGCGGTGAGCGACGCCTGGCTCTCCTCGGAGAGCTCGGTGTACTCGCGCAGCATCGGGAGGTCGCGCAGCGAGCGCAGCCCGAAGAACTCCAGGAAGAAGCGCGTGGTGCCGTAGAGCAGCGGCCGGCCGGGCTCCTCGCGGCGGCCGATGGTGCGCACGAGGTCGCGCTCCAGGAGGATCTTGAGCGCCGAGCCGGTGTCGACGCCGCGCACCTCGTCGACCTCGGGGCGGGTGATGGGCTGGCGGTACGCGACGATGGCGAGGGTCTCGACCTGGGCGCGGCTCAGGCGCACGGGCTTGGCCTGGAGAAGCTCGCGCACGAAGGGCGCGTTGCCGGGCGACGAGCGGAAGAGCCAGGCCCCAGCGACCTCGTCGAGGTGTATCCCGCGCGGCACGTACTCGGCCTTGAGCTCGTTGAGCAGCCGGCGGACGTCGCGGGCCTCGGCGCGGGTGATCTTCGCGAGTTCGGCGACGGTGATGGGGTGGTCGCTCACGAACACGAGGCTCTCCAGCACGGTGCGCAGGTGCTGCTCGGAGACCGAGCGGCCGATGGCGCGGGCGACGCCCGGCGAGGCGGGGAGACCGTCCTCGGCGGGCTCGTCGGGGGCGTCGTCGCCGTCGGGCTTCGGGTCGGGGTCGATCATCGCCAGTCGTCTCGCACGGCGGCGCCGGGGTCGGTCACGTCGGTGAGCACCAGGGTCACGTGGAGCTGCTCGTAGTTGCCAGACTGGTAGAGCCGGGTCATGCGCAGGCGGGTCATCTCCAGCAGCGCGAGGAAGGTGACGACGAGGCCGGAGGTGCTGCCGTCGTCGTCGAAGAGCTCGTCGAAGCGCATCGAGCGGCGCTCGCGAAGGCGCTCGACGAGGGCGTTGATGCGGTCGGCGATGGAGATGCGCTCGGGGGTGACCTCGTGCGCGATGGTGAGCTTGCGCCGCGCCAGGAGGCGCTGGAAGGCCTCGATCATGGCGATGGCGGGGAAGGGCGCGAGCGGCGCCTCGCCGGTGGACTCCGCGGTGACCTCCATCCCGCGCGGGAACACGTCGCGCCCCGCCACGCCGCGCGCGGCCAGCTCCTCGCCCGCGGCGCGGAACTTCTGGTACTCGAGCAGCCGGCGCACGAGCGCGACGCGCGGGTCCTCGCCCTGGTCGGCGTCGGGGTCGGCGTTGAGGCTCTCATCCGGGGGCGGCGACGGCAGCAGCATCCGCGACTTGATGTGCGTGAGCGTGGCGGCCATGAGCAGGTACTCGGCCGCGAGGTCGAGGTTGAGCGCCTGCATCATCGAGACGTAGGTGAGGTAGCGCTCGGTGATGAAGGAGATCGGGATGTCGAAGATGTCGAGCTCGTGCTTCTGGATGAGGTGAAGCAGGAGGTCGAGCGGGCCCTCGAAGACGTCGAGCTGCACCCGTACCAGCGGGTCGTCGGTGAAGGGCTCGTCGAGCGGGTCCATCATGGCGGGCACCGCTCAGCCGCGGGGGTGGAAGCGCGCGTGCGCGGCCTGGAGGTGCGCCACGGAGACGTGCGTGTAGATCTGCGTGGTGACGATGTCCGCGTGGCCGAGCATGGTCTGCACGGCGCGGAGGTCGGCGCCGCGCTCGAGCAGGTGCGTGGCGAAGGAGTGCCGGAGCTTGTGCGGCGAAATGGGCCGGTCGATGCCAGCGACGAGGGCGTAGCGCTTGAGGAGCTTCCAGAAGCCCTGGCGGGTCATCGCCGTGCCGAAGTGGGTGACGAAGAGGTCGTTGGCGGCGCGGCCCTTGGTGAAGGTGCCGCGCACGGTCTGGAGGTAGAGCGAGAGGGCCTCGCGGGCGACCTCGCCGAAGGGCACCAGCCGGCGCTTCTCGCCCTTGCCGAAGGCCACGAGCACCCCTTGGTCCATGTCGACGTCGGTGACCTTGAGGTTGACCAGCTCGGAGACCCGCAGCCCGGAGGCGTAGAGGACCTGGATCATTGCGCGGTCGCGCACCCCGCGGGGGGTGGCGGTCTCCGGCGCGGCGAGCAGGGCCTCGATCTCCGGGAAGCTCAGCACGTGGGGGAGCTTGCGCGGCAGCCGCGGGCCCGCGACCAGCTTCGTCGGGTCGTTCTTCACCCGCCGCTCGGCCACGAGGAACTTGTAGAAGCCGCGCAGCGCCGAGAGCTTGCGCGCCTGGGCGCGGGCCGCGAGGCCCTCCTTGGAGAGGGCGATCATCCAGCTCGCGACGTCGCCGCCCTCGATGTCGCAGAAGCCCCGCTGGAGGTCCTGCCGCACGAAGACGGCGAAGCGCACGAGGTCGGTCGCGTAGGCCTCGACCGAGCGCGGGCTGAGACCCTTCTCCACCCGGAGGTGCGAGAGCCATGCGTCGAGGAGCTGATCGTCGTCGGACACCGGGCGAAAGCTAAGGGGCGGGGCGGGTCGAGAGCCAGTTTCGGGCCAGAGCGTTGCGTGCGGGCGAAACCTGGGGCTATGGTGCGCCCGCGTCGCGCGGCGCGCTCCGGGCCCATAGCTCAACCGGTTAGAGCACCTGACTTATAATCGGGAGGTTTCGGGTTCGATCCCCGATGGGCCTACTCTCCGCGCGGTTCAGCAGTCCTTGCGACCCGCTTAGTGGAGAAGACCCGTTGCGCGAACAGCTTCTAGCCCTGGAAGAACTTGCGAAGAGTGACCTGGCGTGGCGCCAGATCGACGTCGAGCTTGCCGACGTAGACGCCCACCTGGTGGCCACGCGCTCCGACGTCGACCGCATCCGTGACCTGCTCGACCGCGAGCATCTGCAGCTCACGGACGCGCAGCGGCTGAAGCAGACCCACGTCGACGAGCTCGCCGCCATCGACGAGAAGAGCACGCGGTCCAAGCGCCGGCAGGAGGTCGCCCGCAACAATCGCGAGATGGAGGCGATGACCCGCGAGATCGAGGTGCTCAAGCGCGAGCGCGAGGAGCGCACCGCGGAGGCCGGCCGGCTCGACGAGGTCGTGTCCGCGGTGGGCGCGCAGCTCAAGCAGCACGAGGCGGACTTCAAGGGCCTCACCGACATGCTCGCCGCCGAGGAGGCCGAGGCGGTGAAGACCCGCGAGGCCCTGCTCGCCCGCAAGGAGCTGCACCAGGGCACCCGGAAGGAGCTCACCGGCAAGGTGCGCCCGGAGATCCTTCGCATCTACCAGATCGTGCTCAACCGCCGCGGCACCGCGGTGGCCGAGTGCAAGGACGGCATCTGCCGCGGCTGCTACATGGCGACCCCGCCGCAGCTCTACAACGTGATGCTTCGCGCCGAGAAGCTCATCCAGTGCCCGAACTGTCAGCGCATCCTGCTGCCGCCCAACCTGTCACGCTAGAAGGCCTCCGCTCCCATGCTCGTCGCCTGCCCGAAGTGCCAGCGCACCTATCCTGCGGAGGGCAGCACCTTCTGCCCGCACGACGGGGAGAAGCTGCTCTCCATCGACGCGGTCACGCCGGTGCGCGACCCGAAGGACCCGCTGGTCACGTGCACGGCGGCGGGGCGCTTCGAGCTGCGCCGGGTGATCGCCAACGGGGGCATGGGCCGCGTCTACGAGGCGCGCGAGCTCACGCGGCAGGAGCGGGTCGCGATCAAGATCCTGCACGCTGACGTGGCGGAAGACGAGGTGAACATCGAGCGCTTCCGGCGCGAGGCCACCACGTCGCAGCAGCTCGACCACCCGCACGTCGTGAAGGTGATGGAGTTCGCCGCCACGGCGATGCTCCCCGGGCGTCCCGGCAAGAGCTGGTTTCTGGTGATGGAGTACCTCGACGGGGAGGAGCTCCGCCACGTGCTCACGCGCGAGAAGACCATCCCGGTGCACCGCGGCATCCGGATCGTGTCACAGCTCGCGCTGGCGCTCGACTCGGCCCACGCGCGGGGCTTCGTGCACCGCGACCTGAAGCCCGACAACGTGTTCCTGGTGCGGGGCGCGGACGGCGACACGGTGAAGCTCCTCGACTTCGGGTCGGTGAAGTTCACCAAGGGGCAAGACCGCGGGCAGAAGCTCACGGTCATGGGCACCACCATCGGGTCGCCCTTCTACATGTCCCCCGAGCAGGCGCAGGGGGCCCCCGACCTCGACCAGCGCACGGACGTCTGGGCCGTCGCGGTCATCGTCTACGAGATGTTCGTCGGCAAGGTGCCCTTCTTCGCGACCAACGGCGCGCAGATCCTGTTCAAGATCCTGGGCGACGAGGCGATGCCGCCGACCTTCGCCAACGACCAGGCGCCGCAGCAGCTCGACGACCTGCTGCACAAGGCCCTGCGCAAGGACCCCGCGCAACGCTTCCAGCACGCGGGCGAGTTCGCCACCGCGCTCGGCCACGCCTTCGGCCTCACCGGCGGCCCCGACGACTGGGCGACGATGTCCGAGCACGAGATGCACGACACCCTCGCGGCCGCGCACGCCGCCTCGCTGGTGCCACGGGTGGTCGAGGCGCCCGCCGCGCCCGCTGCGCCGCCGTCGCCCGACGTGCCGGTCGCGCCGCAGTCTGCCCCACAGGTCGCACCGCCGATCGGGTGGCAGCCGACGAAGCAGTCGATGCGCGGCCCGGTGCAGCGCACCCCGGCTTGGATGTACCTCGCCGCGACGCTCGGGGTGGTGCTGGTCGGGGTCGTCGCCTTCCTCGCGCTGAAGTGAGCACGGGAGCTCCCATGGACGACGGGGCGCCCGAGGTGGTCGTGCTCGGGGCCGGGCCGGCGGGCCTGTCCGCCGCGCTGTGGTGCGCGTCGCTGGGCCTCTCCACGCTGGTCGTCGAGGCGCAGCGCGAGGTCGGCGGCCAGCTCCGGCTCATTCCCTACGCACTCGAGAACGTCCCGGGCATCGCGTGCATCGAGGGCGCGGCGCTCGCCGACGTCCTCCGCGCGCAGGCCCTCTCCCACGGCGCGACCTTGCGCGCGGGCGCGGGCGCGCGGCTCGACCCGGCCGCCCTGCGAGTGCACCTCGACGGAGCCCCCGAGGCCCTCTCACCCCGCGCCGTGGTGATCGCGACCGGCGTGCGGCGCCGGCGGCTGCGGGTGCCCGGCGAGGACGCGCTGCTCGGCCGGGGCCTCGCCTACAACATCGGCCGGTCGCCCGAGCGGCTGCGGGGCGCGCGGGTGGTGGTGGTCGGCGGCGGCGACGACGCGGTGGAGCACGTGCATCTCGCGGCGATGCACGCCCGCTCGGTGACCCTCCTGCACCGGGGTGACGCGCTGAGCGCGCGGCCGGCCCTGCGCACTGCGCTGGAGGCCCACCCCAACGTGACGCGGCGGCCGCGCACCCGGGTCGAGGCGATCGAGGGCGACGGGGCCGTGACGGGCGTGCGCGCGCACGGGCCGCACGGGGCGGAGCTCATCGCCGCGGACGAGGTGTTCGTGTGCGTGGGCCCCGAGCCGGCGAGCGAGGGCTTCGGCGTGGCCACGGACGCGAAGGGCTACGTGCGGGTCGACCACGCGGGCCGCACGTCACGCGCCGGGGTGTTCGCCGTGGGCGACGTGTGCAGCGCCGACGCGCCGACGATCGCCCAGGCGATGGGCGCAGGATCCGCCGCGGCGAAGGCCATCCGGGCCATGGAGGGAGCGGGGCGCCCGGCGGTGGGCGTGGCCCCGAGCGGGCCGAGCGACCGGCTGGGCCTGCGGGGCATCACGCTCCCGGCGCGCATCGGGGTGTACCCCCGCGAGAAGGGGCGGCAGCAGACGCTCACCTTCGACCTCGACTTCGACGTCGACGCGGCGCGCGCGGCGCCCACCGACTCGCTCCGCGACACCATCGACTACGCCGCAGTGACCGCGGTGATCGCCGAGGTCATCGGGCGCCAGCACTACAACCTCATCGAGACGGTGGCGGAGGTGGTGGCGACGACGATCCTCGCGCGCTTCCCGACGCGGCGGGTGCGGGTGCGGGTGACCAAGCCGGGCGTGCCGCTGCGGCGCGCGGCGGCGGTCATCGAGGTCGAGCGCTCGCGGTATTAGAAGGTGCCGGAGAGGGTGACGCCGTCGCCGCGGAGCGAGGGGAGCACCTGGAGGCTCGCGCGCCGCGGGGTCTCGCGGGCGACGGCGCCGTAGACCGCCGCGCCGATGGTGAAGACCGCGGCCGCGCCCGCGACGCCGCCGGCGATGTAGGAGATGAGGCGGTTCTGGTCGACGGCGTCGGCGTAGCTGAGGCCGAGCGCGCGGTAGTAGCTCTGCCGGGCGGGGTCGGTCTCGCCCTCGAAGACCGCGACGATGCGGTAGTAGTCGTCTTCGAGGGAGTTGGAGTAGACGAAGAACCCGATGGCGGTGCCCGCCCCGGCGATGGTGAGCGAGAGCCCCGCCCAGAAGCCGGGGCCGATGCCGACGGGCCGGGTGCTCCCGTCGCGGGGCGGTGTGACCGTCACGCTCGGGCCCGTGACCCGTCGGGCGACCGGGAGCAGCGGAGGAGTCGGCGGGACGCGCGCGGGCTCGACCCGCACCACGGGCGGCGTGACGTTGACATTGGTCGCGGGCACCACGATGGGCGCGGACACCACCGCCACGACCGGCGGCGGCGCCGGCGGCGGCGGCGGCGGCGGCGGGGTGATGACGGCGATGGGCGCCGGGGGCTGCGTCTCGGGCGCGACGCTGCCGATGAACGAGCGATTGCGCACGATGTCGAGCGTGAGCGTGACCGTGCCGCCACCCTCGACGCGGGCCTGGTGCTGGACCGTGCCGCCGCCGGCCTGGCGGGCCTCGATGACGTGCGGCCCGGGGCCGGTCTGGAGCGGGCGGCGCAGCGGTGCGGTGCCCACGAGGTCACCGTCAAGGTAGACCTCGGCGCCCGGGGGGAAGACCAGCACGTTGATGGTCGCGAGGTGACGGCGGGCCTCCGCGAGGGCGGTCTGGATCTCCGTGCGCTGCTGCGGCGGCGGGGCGACGGTCGGGTCGTTGAGGAAGCGCTCGAAGGTCGAGATGGCGTCCTGCGGTCGGTTGAGGGCGACGAAGCAGTTGGCGATGTTGACCAGCACGCTCGGGTGCGGACGGATGCGGTACGCCGTGCGAAACGACTCCAGCGCCTCGGCGTAGCGATGCTCGGCGTACGACTGCACGCCGGCCTGGAAGGCTACGCGCGCCTCGTTGACCTGCGCGGGCGCGCTCGGAGCCTGGCAGAGCGCGGCGAGCACGAGCGCGCTCGTGACAAGGATCTCTCGGGTTGATTTCATGCGGGTGATTGGCGTGGAGCGTAACGCTCAGTACGGGCTCTCGGTCACGAATCCTGCGCCCGAAGGCGCCCTCGGGGTCGCGGCTGCCGCCGGGCGGGCAGGCTCCACCTGGCGCACCCGGGGGGCGCGCGCAACGGGTTGCGGACGGACGGGCTCCCGCTCACGCGCCGGGCGGTGCACGACGGCGAGCGGCGGGGGCTCTGGCGCGGC
>CAIOSS010001102.1 GCA_903860995.1 uncultured delta proteobacterium
CGCCCGCCGCCCCGGCGCGGGGCCGCGCGTGCGCCCCGCGGCCGAGGTGCGCGCCTGCAACGGCGCCGAAGGCCTCTGCGACCGGCGCTACGACCAGGTGGTCTACGCCACCGCGCACAACGCCATGTCCAACGCCGACGAGGGGTGGTTCGTGCCCAACCAGCGCCACCCCATCGACCGCGCCCTGCGCGACGGCGTGCGCGCGCTGATGCTCGACACCCACTACTACCGCGGCGAGGCCTACCTCTGTCACAACGACTGCCGCATCGGGCGGCGGCCGCTCGCCGACGGCCTCTGCAGCGTGCGGGGCTTCCTCGACGAGCACCCCGACGAGGTCGTCACGCTGCTCATCGAGAGCCACGTCTCGGCCGAAGACACCGCCGCGGCCGTGGCCCAGAGCGGCCTCGACGGGTACGTGCGCACGCAACCCCCCGGGGCGCCGTGGCCCACGCTGCGCGAGATGATCGCCTCGGGCCGCCGGCTCGTGGTCTTCACCGAGTCCGGCGGCGGCGCGCCCGGCTGGTACCTCTCCCTCTACGAGCACTCGTGGGAGACGGCGTACTCGTTTCGCACGCCCGCCGACATGAGCTGCGCGCCCAACCGCGGCGACCCCCGGCACCCCCTCTTCGTGCTCAACCACTTCATCAGCGACCCCGTCGCCGACCGGGCGATGGCGGCGCAGATCAACCACGACCCGACCCTGCTCGACCGCGCGCGCCGCTGCATGCGCGAGAGCGGCCGCCTGCCCAACTTCGTCGCCGTGGACTTCTACGACGTCGGCGGCCTCTTCGCGGTCGTCGACGCGCTCAACCAGGAGTCTCCCCCCTGATCGGCGCGCTCGCGCTGCTCTTCGCGTTCACCCCCGTGGACGCGGCGGAGACGGTCCCGCGAGCGGTGAGCGCCGCGCTGGTGGCCGCGGGCGTGCTGCTGGTGCAGCCCGAGCTCGGGGCGGTGCCCTTCGTCCCCCTCCCGGTGCTCTCCGTGCAGTTCGTCCGGGGGCTCTCCGAGCGGGTCGACCTGCGCCTCCGCTACGACAGCGTCGGGCTCATGACCCACCGCCTCGGGGCCGGGCTCCGGGTGCGCCTCTGGCGGGCTCACGGCTGGTCGATCGGCGTCGGCGTCGAGGCCAGCGCGCAGCAGTTCGTGCTGCCCTACCAGGACGCCTACCTCGGCGGCGACCTCGCGACGCAGCCCGTCGCGCTCGTCACCCGCCGGTGGTCGTCCGCGGCCCTCACCCTCGCCGTCGGACCGACCCTCCAGTGGCTGGTCGTGGGCCAGAGCGGCGGGCGCACCCTCGCCGACCTGCGCCCGCACCTCGGCTACCTGGACGTGGGCGCGCGCCTGGAGTGGTCCCGCGGGCCGGGGCGCACCATGGTGCTGGGCCTCGACCTCTGCGTACCCCTCGACCCCGACGACCCCCTCGGGATCCTCGGCGTGCTGCCGCGGGTGACCCTCGGCTGGACCTGGTCGCGCTGACCGCACGCGGCGGCGCTCGACCAGCACCAGCACCGCGGACAGGCCCAGCAGCGCGGCCAGCACGCAGGCCACCTCGCCGATCACCGCCGCGAGGCCGAAGCTCTGGAGCGCCCGGTTGGCGCTGGTGAGCAGCGCGCTGTACCCGAAGATGGTCGTGAGGGAGCACACCATGATGGCCCCGCCGGTCTCCTGCACCGCGGGCCCGATCGGGTCGTCGGCGCCCGCCTCCACCTCCTGGGCATAGCGCCGCATCACGTTGACGGCGTAGTCGACGCCGATGCCGAAGGTGATCGGGAGCGCCACGAAGTTGAGGAAGTTGAGCCGCAGCCCGAGGACGGTCATCGCCCCGGCCATCCACGCGATGCCGGTGAGCAGGGCGAGCAGCGTGAGGGCCCGGTAGCGCCACCGGCGGAAGGCCACGAGCACCAGACCCACCGTGGCCAGGAAGGACGCCAGCACCGCCCGCGGGCCGTCGCGCCACATCGCCTCGATCATGTCCGCGAAGACCGTCGCGTTGCCCAGCACCATCGGGCGCCGTCCCTCCGGCGCGCGCGCCCGTCGCACCGCCTCGGACCAGGCCACCAGGAAGCGCCCGTCCCAGATCGACGCGCCGGCCCCCTCCTCCACGAAGAGCAGCCGACCCCGCGCGCCGTCGCGCTCGGTGTAGAGCGAGGCCACGGAGGTCGGGAGGTCGGCGTCGCCGAGCGCGCGCAGGTCGGCCGGGGGGAGCCACGCGTCGAGGTCGCGCCGCACGTCGGGGGGAGCGTGCTCGCGCGCGTCGAGCATCCAGCGCCGCAGGTCGGCCAGCACCGCGAGCTTCGCGGCCTGGTCGCGCGGCAGCAGGTCGTCGAGGGTGCGCACCGGGCCGATGGGCGCGCGGTGGCGGTCGCGCAGGTCTTCGAGGGCGGCCCGCAGGGCAGCGGTGTCCTCCCGGCGCTCGACCAGCGCGGCGATGGCGCTGCCCGACCCGGCGCGGCCGACGATCTCCCCGGCGACGCCGTTGAGGGCGCTGGCGCGCTCGGTCTCCGGGCGCACCGAGGCCAGGTTGCGGAAGTTGTAGTCGATCGGGTCGCGCGCGATCGCCACCGCCGCGAGCGCCACGCCGGCCGCGCCGAGGGCCCCCGAAGCCCACGCGAGCGCGGCGGGGTGGCGGCGCGCCGCGCGGGCGAAGAGCACCCCGTAGGGGTTCGGCCGCGGCGAGGCGAGGGGCAGCGGGCGCCAGCGCTCCCAGAGCGAGGCCAGCGACGGGAGGATCAGCAGGGTGAGCGCCCAGCAGATGACCATGCCCGCGCCGCCGATGATCCCGAAGTCGCGGAAGCCGCGGAAGTCGGTGATGGCCAGCGAGCCGTACGCGAGCGACGCGGCCAGCGAGGCGGTGAAGGTGCCCGCCCAGGCGCCCTCGTGGGTCGCGGCGATGGCGTCGACCACCGGGCGCCCCGCGCGGCGCTCCTCGAAGTAGCGGGCCAGCCACACGATGCCGGGGTTGATCCCGTTGCCGATCACGATGCTCCCGAGGAAGGCCGTGGACGTGTTGAGGTGCCCGACGGTGAGGCGCGCCAGCGCGAAGGTCGCCACCACGGGGACGAAGAGCGACGCGCCCAGCAGCACCACCGAGCGCGGGCGACGGAAGAGCCCGAGGATGGCCACCACGCAGAGGGCCACGGTGAGCAGCGTCGCGATCACCAGCTCGCGCGCGATGGCGTCGTGCTCGGCGAGGCCCACGGGCAGGTCGCCCGCGAAGGACACCGTGAGGTCGGGGGCGAAGCGCGGGGGTTGGAGGGCGGTCGACTCGGCGCGCACCCGCGCGATGAGGGCGCGCGCCACGACGGGGTCGCCGCCCTGCACGTCGACCCGGAGGAACATCGCCAGGTGCCGCCCGTCGCGGTGCACGAAGTACCCGCCGGGGAAGCGCTCCGCCGCGGCGTCGACGCGGGCCATCTGCGCGCGGGCCCGCGACGCCAGCGCCTCGGCGCTCTCCGGCGGGTCGTCGAGGTTGATGTACCCCGGCATCGCGCTGGCCCGGTCGTACTCGACCCGCCGGCGCAGCTCGTCGCGCGCGCGGGTGAGCTCGTCGAGCGGCGCGTAGAGGTGCCGGTGGTCGCGCACGAACTGCTGGTAGTCGCCGACGTTCCACTGCGCGCGGCGCACGCGGAGCGACGGGGGGAGGCGCTCCAGGCGCGGGCCGAGGGCGGCGGCGTAGCGGCGGAGGGCGGCGGTGTCGCGGGACTCCAGCATCACCGTGAGGGTGGAGAGGCCGCCCACCCGGCGCTGCCCGGCGCGGAGGTCGCGCACGCTCGGGGCGCCGCGCGGGAGGAGCTCGGTCCAGTCGCTGCGCAGCTCGAGGCGGCGCACCAGGGGGAGCAGCGCGAGGGTGACGAGCAGGGAGAGCAGCGCGATCGGGAGGGCGTGGACGACCTGCACGCGGGCGATGCGGACGAAGCGCTCGGCGGGCGGCGGTCGCTCGCTCATGGCGCCACGGCCGGGCGGCGGAAGGCGAGGCGCACCAGCGCGACGCACGCGGCGGTGTAGGCGAGGCCCACCACCACGTCGATGACCCAGTGGTGGTCGAGGTAGACCGCGGCGACGCACATGAGCGCGGCGTAGGCGACGGCGACGACGCGCAGCGGGAGCGTGAGGTAGGCCCAGGTCTCGAGCGCCAGCAGCGTCGGGTAGGCCACGTGGAGCGAGGGGACCGCGCCGAAGATGTCGTTGGAGCGCCCGTAGAAGCCGCGGAAGTACCCGACGCCGAGGAGGGCGTCGACGCGCGCGAGGTTGGGCCCGGCGCTCGCCTTCGCGGCGAGGTCGACGACGCAGCCGTGGGCGTGGAAGTACCAGGGCGGCGCGGCGGGGTAGAGGTGGTAGGTGACGAAGCCTGCGACGTTGAGGAGGAAGAAGGTCCAGGTGAAGCGCTGGAGGTTGTGGAAGTCGCGGCGGTAGAGGAAGAGCGCGGCGCCGAGGACGGCGTAGATGTACGTGCCGTAGGGGACGGCGCAGAGCGCGTCGAGGGCGGGCGCGGGGTGGGCCTGGATGAGGTCGTGGAGGGTGCCGTCGGGGGCGCCGCCGACGCTCACGCCGAAGAGGGCGATCTCGGCGGTGCGCAGGTCGCAGAGGTGCACACGCTCGGGGGAGAGCCCGACGTTCTTCACGAAGCGCATCGAGTCGTAGAGCAGGGCCACGAGGGCGACCGGGAGCAGGCCCGCGAAGAGCCGGCGGCGGGTGAAGGCGAGCGCCGGGACGAGCGCCATCACGGTGATGAGCTCCCAGCGCACCTCGCCCCGGGACAGCAGCCAGGCGGGCCAGAGGACGAAGGGCGCGGCGGCGATCCAGGGGAAGGGGCGGGCGCGCGCGAAGGCTGGGAGCGCCGGGTCGCCGGAGGTCATGCGCGCTTCCAGAGGCCGGTCGCGAGGGCGTCGTCGAAGACCTCCCGCAGCAGCGCCGCGGCGTTGAGGGCCGTCGCCGCGTCGAGGGTGAGCGCGGGCTGGAGGCGCACCCGCGGGGCGTAGGTCATCGCGAGCAGGCCGCGCTGCACGCACAGGTCGAAGAGGGCGCGGGTGGTGCTCAGCGGCAGCGGCTCGCGCGTCGCCTTGTCGCGCACCAGCTCCATCGCCAGGAACATCCCCCGCCCCCGCACCTCGCCCACGAAGGGGTAGCGCTCGACGAAGGGCGCGAGCGCGTCGAGCAGCACCGCCCCTACGTCCCGGGAGTTGTCCACCAGGGACTCCTCGTCGATGGCCCGCAGCGCGGCCGCCCCCGCCGCGGCCCCGAGGGGGTTTCCCCCGTAGCTCGACGACGATCCCGACGGGGCCGACCAGGGCTTCGCACGCGAGATCTCGTCGGTGGTGAGCAGCCCGCTCAGGGGGAAGCCCCCGCCGAAGGCCTTGCCCACCGTCACGATGTCCGGCGTCACGCCGCTGTGGTCGATGCCCCAGTAGCGGCCCGTGCGGCCGAAGCCGGTGATCATCTCGTCGGCGATGAGCAGGGCGCCGAGGTCCTTCGCGAGGTCGGCCACGCCGCGCAGCCAGGCGTCCGGCGGGATCACGTTGCCCGCCGTCCCCTGCATGGGCTCGACGATCACCGCGGCGACGGCCCCGGCCGAGGCGGCCTTCACCTGCTTGCGCGCGAGGTCGAGGCACGCGAGGTCGCAGCGCTCGGGGCTGAGCTTCACCGGGCAGCGGTAGCAGTCCGCGTAGGGCACGAGGTGCGAGCCCGGCACCATGGGCCCGAGGCCCTCCTTGAAGCCCGATCCCATGAGGGAGAGCGCGCCGTGGGTCTTGCCGTGGAAGCCCCCCCAGAAGCCCACCATCTCGTACTTGCCCGTGTGGCAGCGCGCGAGCCGCAGGGCGCTCTCCACCGCCTCGGCGCCGCCCGAGTACAGCTGCAACCGGTGGAGCTTGTTCGCCGGGGCGTGCGCCGCGGTGCGCTCGACGAGCTCGACCCTCGCCTCGGAGGTGAGCGACCCCACGGAGGCCCGCGCGGCCTGCGACTGCACCGCCTCGACGACTGCGGGGTGGCCGTGCCCGAGGGCGTTGACCCCGATGCCGCCGATGAGGTCGAGGAAGGTGTTGCCGTCGACGTCGGTGATGGCGCTGCCCACGGCGCGGTCGACGGCGATGCCGGCCATCACGGCGTAGCCCTGGATGCCCGGCGCGAGGTGGGCGTCTTCGCGCGCGCGCAGGGCCGCGCTGCGGGGCCCCGGGACCCGGGTCACGAGCCGCGGGCGCTGGTCGGGCGGGTGCGAGGGGGAGCGCGTCACGGGGCCGACCCGGCGCGGGGGAAGACCACCCGGCGGTGCATGGGGAAGTTCCAGCAGAGGCTGACGAGGAGGGCGACGAGGACGCGCGCGGCGAGGTAGTGCACCCCGAGGCGCGTCGCGACGGCGTACTCGCCCAGGGTGTTGAGCCCGAGGCTCGCGCCAGACACCAGCGCGTAGCGCAGGGCCTGGGCGGCGGCCGAGCCGTCGTGGTCGCGGAAGATCCACCGGCGCGCGAGGGTGAAGTTGCACACGGCGCCGGCGAGGGCGCCGAGGGCGGTGGCCGCCACGGGGTGCACGCCGAAGCGCTCGACGAGCAGCGCGAGGGTGCCGAAATCCACCAGGGTGGACAGCGCCGAGGCCGCCTGGTGGCGCCCGAGGAGCTGCGCGAGGGAGTCGGCGCGCGGGGACGACGGCGGCGGCGGTCGGCGGTCGGAGAGGGCGCGCAGGAGGGCGCGCAGGCGGTGCACCGCGGAGGCGTTGGCGACCACCGCCACGACGAGGAGCGCCGAGAGCATCGGGGCGTGGGCGACCCACGGGCCGCGGGCGCCCGCGAGGGCCGAGGCGATGGGGGTGAGGGCCACGCCGAGGGTGAGGTAGAGCGCGCGCTCGGGGCGGCGCATGGCCCCGCGGGGGATGTCCACCCGCAGGGCCTCGGCCTTGGCCGTGGCGTAGCTGGTCATGACCGATCCGAGCAGGGCGGCGAGGGCGAGCAGGAGCCAACCGAGCTCAGCCCGGTAGCGCACCGCGAGCCCCGCGAGGAGGGCGAATTCCTGGTAACGGTCGACGGTCGCGTCGAGGGCCTCGCCCGCGTCCGAGGCCACGCCGGTGGCGCGCGCCACCATGCCGTCGAGGGCATCCCCGAGGCTGGCCACCGCGACGAGGGCGGCGGCGACGCCGAAGTGGTCGGTGGCCACGGCGACGGCGGCGGCGAGGCCGAAGGCGAGCGAGGCGAGGCTGATGGCGTCGGGGCTGACCCCCGCGCGGGCGAGGCCCGACCCGATGGGTTGCAGGGCCCAGTAGCCCGCGGACATGGCGCCCTCGCCCAGCAGCGCGCTGCCGCCGTCCTTCTCGACGCGGCGGTAGTGCGCGCGGCCGTAGAGGAGCGCGCGCAGCCCGTACCCGGCGAGGGCCACGGCGAGCAGGCCGAAGAGCGCGAGGGAGCAGGCGAGGTCGATCACCAGGGGGCCCCCCGGGCGAGCGCGACCTCTCGGCCCCGGGCGGAGGCGGAGGCGTACGCGGCCTCGATGAGGGCCACGCAGCCGAAGGACTGGCGCAGCTCGGCGCCCACGTGCTCCCCGCGCTCGATGGCGCCCGCGAACTGCTGGTGCAGCGCGCGAAACCACGCGGTGTGCGAGGCGTCCATCCACGACGACGACACGAGCCGCTGGGTCTGCGTCCAGCGGTCGCCGTCGGCGCCGCGGGTCTTCACCGAGAGCTCGACGGCGTCGTCCTCGACGCGGATCGCCCCGCGGTCGCCGTGCAGCGTGTAGATCACCTTGCGCACGCCGGCGGTCCAGGAGAGGTGCGCCGTGGCCACCCCCCGCTCGAAGTCCACCGAGCACGAGAGGTTGTCCTCGGTCTCCTCGCCGGGGGCGGTCCAGGTGCGGGCCGAGACCGCGCGGGGCCGGGAGTTCAGCCAGTCGAAGGCCAGGTAGAAGGTGTGGCTGCCGTGGTCCATCCCGATGCCGCCGCCGGACCAGGCGCGCTGCCGGCGCCAGTCGGGGTTCCACTCCGGGACGCCCTTCGCGTGGGTGCTGCGGAAGGTGTCGAGCGTCACCTGGCTCACCTCCCCGACGGCGCCCTCGTCGAGCATCGCGCGCACGGCCTTCACCACCGGCGCGTGCTTGTAGTTGTGCGAGGGGTAGAGCACCCGCCGGGACTCCACGGCCTGCGCGAGCATCCCGCGGGCCTCCGCGGTCGAGCGCGCCAGGGGCTTCTCGCAGAGCACGTGCAGCCCGCGCGCGAGGGCGTCGCGGGTCACCTCGGCGTGCAGCGACGGCGGCACCGCGACCACCATGAAGTCCAGCCGCTCGGCCTCGCGGTCGAGCAGGGCGCGGTGGTCGGGGTACAGCCGCGCGCTGGGGAGCGCCGCGGCCGCGAGGGCGAGGCGGGCGGGGGTCACGTCGGCGACGGCGACGACCTCGAAGCGGGCGGCGTCACCGTCCGCGCCCGACTGCTGGAGCGCCGGGACGTGCCCGCGCGACGCGATGAACCCGTAGCCGACGACGGCGCCGCGGAGGGTGCGCATGGCTCCCCCTCACGCCGCTTCCCGGGCGATGCGCCGCAGGGCGTCGTGGAGGCGCACCTGCTGCACGAAGAGGTCGTGCTCGGCGGCCGTCCCCGCCGGGGCCATCGGGGACTTGAAGTAGAAGCCCAGCCAGTCCTGCATCCCGGTCATGCCCGCGCGGTGCGCGAGGTCGAGCAGCAGCGCGAGGTCGAGCACGATGGGCGCCGCGAGGATGGAGTCGCGGCAGAGGAAGTTGATCTTCATCTGCATCGGGTAGTTGAGCCACCCGAACAGGTCGACGTTGTCCCAGCCCTCCTTCTGGTCGCCGCGCGGGGGGTAGTAGTCGATGCGCACCCGGTGCGTGACGTCGCCGTAGAGCTCGGGGTGGCCGTCCTTCGGCAGGATGCTCTCCAGCACGCCGAGCTTGGAGACCTCCTTGGTGCGGAAGCTGTCGGGGTCGTCGAGCACCTCGCCGTCGCGGTTGCCCAGGATGTTGGTGCTGTACCAGCCGCGCAGCCCGAGCCGCCGCGCCTTGAGCCCCGGGGCGATCATGGTCTTCATGAGGGTCTGGCCGGTCTTGAAGTCCTTGCCCGCGAGGGGCACGCCCCGGAGGCGCGCGAGCTCGTACATGGCCGGGAAATCGAGCGTGAGGCCCGGCGACCCGTTGGCGATGGGGACGCCCTCCTGCACCAGCGCCCAAGCGTAGATCTGCGAGTTGGAGATCTCCGGCGAGTTGTGGCGCAGGCCGTCCTCGAAGCGCTCGACGCTCTCGTGCACGGCGGAGGCCTCGCGGTAGACCTCCGTCGAGCCGCACCACACGGCGACGGCGCGGTCGCAGCCCTCGTCACGCAGGAAGCGCCGGACGTCGTCGCGCACCGCCGCCACCATGTGGGCCTTGGAGGGGGCCTTCTTCACGTGCGTGCCGTGCAGCCGGCGCACGTACTCCGGGTAGAACACCGCGGTCATGGGCTTCACGGCGCGGAGCTCTTCGGCCACGAGCCCGAGGTGCTTCTCGCTGAGCACATCGGCGTTGGTCGCGCTCGCGAGGGCGTCGTCGGGGAAGAGGTCCCACCCCCCGAAGGCGATCTGGTCGAGGCCCGCGAGGGGCACCGCGTCGCGCAGCGCGACCTCCGCCGGGGCGTCGCGCCGGAGGAGCATCGTGCCCATCTGGGTGAGCGAGCCGATGGGCAGCCCGAGGCCGCGCCGCGCGAGCATCACGCCGGCCATCGTGGTGGTCGCGACGGCGCCCATCCCGGGCATGAGCACGCCCAGGCGGCCGGTGGGAGAAGCGAGGGGCGTGTGGCTCATGCGTGCTGCCTTTCAGGGTCCCGGACGGTCTGTTGGGCGGTGGTAAGGGGCCGCACGATCGACGCGAGGTCGCCGCGCTACCCCCCCGCCCCCGCCATCGGAGGGGAAGCGCGCCCTAAGACCCCCATGTGTTTCCGTGGGCTCCCAACCGCCATCCCGCATTTCGTATCTGCATTCCGGGCGCCAACGGCCGCGGCCCCGCCCGGAGCGCGCAGACCCCCTGTCACCCCGAAGCCACTCCAAGACGCCACCGCACATCGGTGCGCCGCACGCACGGACCCGCGCACCGCGTGCACAACCATCGCCCCCGATGGCTTACCGGGGGTGGGCGCCGCTCAGTTGGCGTCGGCCGCCGAGCGCTCGAGCACCAGCAGGAGGCCCCGCGCCACGGGGTGCACCCGCAGCATGTTCTTCGCGGCGTCGCTCTCGCCGTCGATCGCGGCGAGCACCTTGGCGATCTCCGCGCCCACCGTCACCGCGCGCCGCTGGAGCCGGTGCGCCGTGACCTGGCTCTCGCTCTCCAGCGCGTCGAGGGTCGCCTGCACGGCGTCGCGGCGCTGCTCCAGCGAGCGGAGCGCCTGCTGCTGCGCCGACCTGCCCGCCGCGGCGCCGTCGAGCACGCCCCACACGGCGCGCCACCGCCCGGCCAGCGCCCCGAGCGCCTCGAGCTGCTCGGCCCGCTCGAGGGTGATCGCCCGCGGGTTGCTCGGCACCTGGCCGATGGTGTCCCACGCCAGCGCGAGCTGCTGCAGCACCTGCACCTCGTCGCGCTTCGCCTCGCGCTCGCGGGCCTCCAGGCCCTGCGCCCGGGCGGCCAGGCCCTCGTGCTCCACCAGGATCAGCCGCAGCTCGCCCATGAGGTCGTCGCGCTCGCGCTGGTGCCGGCGGTCGCGCTCGGTGAGCTCCACCATGATCCCCCGGCGGTCGTCTTCGAGCTCGCGCACCCGGTCGACGTTGGCGTTGAAGCGCTGGAGCAGGTCGCGCATGGGCTCGGGCATGTCGCCCGTCGGGAAGGCCGCCTCCGCCGCGGCGTGGAAGGTCGCCACCTGGTGCCGCAGCGTCGGGATCGACACCGCCGGGGCGACGGAGTCGCGCTGGAGGGCCAGCAGGGTGGTCTCGCCCGCCCCGCCGCGCTCGGCGAAGGGCGGCGGCGAGGTGCGCGCCGCCGGGGCCATGGCGGTGTTCTCCGCTTCGAGGATGCGAGCCAGCGCGCCGACCACCTCCATGGCGCTCCCGGGTCGCTCCGCGGGCAGCTTCTGCATGAGCGAGAACACCAGCGTGTCGAGGGCCTCCGGGGCCGACGGCAGCCGCGACCGGATGGGCGGCGGCGCGGAGTGGGCGTGGTGGGCGATGAGCTGGTGGACGGAGCCGTTGAAGGGCAGCGTGCCGGTGACCATCTCGAAGAGCATCACGCCGAGGGCGTAGAGGTCGCTGGCCGGGCCGCAGGGCTCGCCCCGCGCGAGCTCCGAGGCGAGGTACTCCGGGGTGCCGAAGATCTCGCCGGGCATGGTGAGCCGAACCTCGCTGCGCATGTGCACGATGCCGAAGTCGAGCACCTTCACGCGCAGGGCCCCGGAGGGGTCGCGCACGAGGAAGACGTTCTCGGGCTTCACGTCGCGGTGCACGACGCCGAGGGAGTGTGCGCGGGCGAGGGCGTGGCACACGGGGATGGCGATCTCGACGGCCTCGCGGACCCTCATCGGCCCGAGCTGCATCCGCTGCGCGAGGCTCTCGCCCTCCAGGAACTCCATCACCAGGAAGACCCGGTTGCCCTCCTCGGCGACGTCCCAGATGTCCACGATGTTCGGGTGCTTCAGCAGGTTGGCGGCCTGCGCCTCGCGCACGAAGCGCTCGCGCATCACCGGGTCGCGGGTGAGCTCCGGGGACAATAGCTTCAGCGCCACGTCGTGCCGCAGGATGACGTGCCGCGCCCGGTACACCGAGCCCATGCCCCCGGCCCCCACGCGCCGAAGAATCTCGTACCGCGACGCCAGGGTGCGCCCCACCATCGGGTCGGGCGGCGGCTCCAGCGGCGCCCCGTCGGTGGGACAGGTGGCGATCGAGTCGTCGTAGCGCGCGTTGCAGCGGGGGCAGTGCATCATCCCGCCGAGCATTGGCTCCCCTCGGCCGAGCCTGTGTCAAGTGTCGGACGCAACCCGACTTTCTCGACAGCTCAGCGGGCGCGGCGCGGGCAGTCGGCGAGGTACCTCGCGAGCTCGACGCCGTCGACGTCGTGGGCCGCCTCGGTCACGCGTCGTTGAGGAGCGGGAGCAGGTCTTCGGGGTCTTCGAGGACGTGGTCGGGCCGCGCCCGGATGAGCTCCTCGCGGCGGCCGTGGCCCCACGTGGCGGCGGCGGTGCGAACGCCCGCGGCCTTGCCGGCGAGCACGTCGCGGAGGGTGTCGCCCACGAGCAGGCAGCGGTCGGCGGGGACCTCCGCGCGCCGCAGGAGGAGGTTGAGCAGGTCCGGCGAGGGCTTCGGCGCGAGGGCGGTGCCCGCGGTGCCCTCGATGGCGCGGAAGTGCTGCTCGATGCCGAGGTGCTGGCAGACCGCGCGCGCCGTGACGCTGCGCTTCGCGGTGGCGACGGCGAGCCACGGCGGCGGGCGCAGGAGCGAGAGGGCCTCGAGGGTCTCGCGCGCGCCCGGGTAGAGCCGGGTGTTCTGGTGCCCGAGGACCTCGTAGCGGGCGCGGTACGCGAGGGCGAAGCGATCGAACTCGGCGCTGGTGCTCTCCGGCGCGGCGAGCGCGAAGATGGCCTCGAGGGGCGACCCATCGACGAGCCGGTGCACGGGGTGCTCGGTGTGGATGCCGACGTCCGCGAAGGCGAACTCCAGCGCGAGGGTGATGTCCCGCGCGGAGTCCGCGAGCGTGCCGTCGAGGTCGAAGAACACAGCGGCGAATCGTGGTGCGCGCATCGGGGAGGCCGCGGAGGATGCAGCCAGAGGGGGCCGATGGGCAATCGGGCGGAGCGACGGCGCGCCATGACCGCCGTCCGTGGCGATGCATCGAAGCTCACGCAGACCTCACCCCCGCTGCCGCGCGCCCCTCTCCATGAATGGAGAGGGGCCCTTCGGACGGCTGCGTTTCACGACGAATTGTCAGGTGATCGCAGCCCCTCTCCATTCATGGAGAGGGGCGCGCGGCAGCGGGGGTGAGGTCTGCGTGAGCTTCGATGCATGACCGCCGTCCGTCGATACCTCGCGTCGCGCGCGGCCCCGCTGCTACGGTGGCCGACGATGAACTCCTGCACCCCCTCCTGGCGCCTCGCCCTCGGCGCCGCCCTCCTGGGCGCCTCGCTCGCGGGCTGTGCCGACGGCCCCAGCGTCGTCGGCGGCCCGGCCGACGGCGCCGTCGCCAACGACCTCGCCGTCGACGTCGCCGCGGATGTCCCCACGGACGTCCCCGTCGACCTCGGCGCCCCGATGGACGCCGCCCCCGACGCCGCCCCCGACGCCCCGATGGACGTCGGGATGGACACCCCGGCCGACGTGGGTCCGCCGCGCTGCATGAGCGCCGCCGACTGCATGACCAACCCCGGGCGCGGGGCCTGAGACACCGCCTCGGGCCGGTGCGTTCAGTGCGTGGCCAGCAGCGACACCTGCCCCGCGACGGAGCACTGCAACGGCGCCACCAACAGCTGCGAGCCCGGCTGCCGCAGCGACGAGGGCTGCGCGCCCAGCGGCGGGCCCACCGACGGCGGCGCCGCCCCGCAGAACCGCTGCGACACCGTCAACCACACCTGCGTGCAGTGCGTCGTCAACGAGCACTGCCCCTCGGGCACCCTCTGCGTCGGCAGCGTCTGCGTGATGGGCTGCACCGCCGAGCGCGCCTGCCCGTCGGGGCAGACCTGCTGCACCGGCGCCTGCGTCGACGCGCAGAGCAACCTCGCCAACTGCGGCACCTGCGGCACCCGATGCATGGTCTCCAACGCCATGGCGCTCTGCCTCAACGGCACCTGCGGCGTCGGCGCCTGCAACGCCCCCTTCGGCGACTGCGACCGCAGCGGCGCCAACGGCTGCGAGGTCAACACCCAGACCGACCTCGCCCACTGCGGCGCCTGCGGCAACGCGTGCCCCGCCCGCGCCAACGCCACGAGCACCTGCGCCGCGGGCGCCTGCGGGTTCACCTGCAACGCCGGCTTCGCCGACTGCAACATGGACCCCGACGACGGCTGCGAGACCAGCACCGCCACCAGCACCGCGAGCTGCGGGCGCTGCGGCGCGACGTGCAACCCGCCCAACGGCGTCGCGGCCTGCGTGGCGGGCGTGTGCACCGTCGGCTCGTGCGCCGACGGCTTCGGCGACTGCAACAGCAACCCCACGGACGGCTGCGAGACCAACGTCCGCACCAGCACCACCCACTGCGGCCGCTGCATGAACGAGTGCCCCGCGCAGCCCAACGCCTTCCCGGGCTGCGTCGCCGGGGCCTGCGTGATCTCCTGCCAGGCGGGCTTCGCCGACTGCAACGACGTCGGCGCTGACGGCTGCGAGACCAACACCCGCACCAGCACCATCCACTGCGGCGCCTGCGGCCGGGAGTGCACCGCCGCGGGCGGCACCGCGAGCTGCCAGTCGTCGGTCTGCCGCGTGGCGGGCTGCGACGCGGGCCGCGGCGACTGCGACGGCATGACGGCCAACGGCTGCGAGGTCGACGTCGCCACGGCCGTCCGCCACTGCGGCGGCTGCGGCATGGCGTGCGCTGCCCGGGCCAACGCGAGCTCCACCTGCGCGGCGGGCGCCTGCGGCCTCGCCTGCAACGCGGGCTTCGGCGACTGCGACCGCGCCCTCGACAACGGCTGCGAGGTCGCCACCACCAGCGCCGTCGCCCACTGCGGCGCGTGCGGGCGGATGTGCGGCCTCCCCAACGCGGTCGCGGGCTGCGCGGCGAGCGCGTGCACCGTCGCGACCTGCAACGCGGGCTTCGGCGACTGCGACAACGCGCCCGCCAACGGCTGCGAGGTCGACGTGCGCAGCAGCGCCGTGCACTGCGGCACCTGCGGCCGCGCGTGCACCTTCGCCAACGCGGCGGGGGTCTGCCGCGATGGGGCGTGCTCCATGGGCACCTGCAACGCGGGCTTCTCGGACTGCGACTACAACCCCGCCAACGGCTGCGAGACCGCCGGGGCGTGCGTGTACGCCAGCTGCAACGCCATCCCGCGCGCCGCGCCGACGGGCGTGTACACGCTCAACGCGGGCGGCATCAACTGGAGCGCCTACTGCGACATGACCAGCGACGGCGGCGGCTGGACCCTGGTGATGAAGGTCCCCGGGCGCGACCCGGGCTTCGTCTACACCAGCGCCATCTGGACCAACTCCACGCCCCTCAACGAGGGCTCGACGGACCTGTCGACGACGCCGGCGAAGTTCCGCGGCTTCTTCTCGCTGCCCTTCCAGCAGCTGCGCCTCGGGATGGTCGACGGCTCGCCGCGCTACCTCGTCGTGCCCGTCTCGGGCACCAACGTGGGCCCGCTCAACGCGATCTTCGCGGGGCCCGCGCGCGCCACCAGCATGGGGCGCAACGCCTGGCGCACGCTCGTCGGGTCGCCCTCGCTGCAGCCCTTCTGCAACGCCGAGGGCTTCAACATGGTGAGCGGCGGGGACTACCAGGCCGTGCGCCTCGGCGTCCTGACCAACCAGGAGAACGACTGCGACTCCGCCGACTCGCGCCTCGGCTTCGGCGGCCAGTACAACCGCTGCGGCGTCGGGGCCGACGTCTCCAGCGGCAACGTCTCGACCTGCGGCGGCGACGACGGCGACCGCAACAACGCCTTCTTCGGCTACATCTTCGTGCGCTGACGCGCGCGCCCGCATCGCAAG
>CAIOSS010001103.1 GCA_903860995.1 uncultured delta proteobacterium
CCCGGTGGGCCCAGCGCGGGCCGCGCGCGCGGGTGTCCGGGGCGCTCATCGCGACCGGGGCGCTGGCGTTCACCGCGGCGATGGCCTGGGCGCTGCCGCGGCTGCACACGATCGCGATGGTGCGCTTCCTCGAGGCCTACGGAGAGAGCGCCGAGAGCGGGCTCGACGACTCGCTGGAGCTCGGCGCGCTGACCTCGCTGCTCCAGTCCGACGAGATCGTGCTGCGGGTGCACGGGCGCGGCGTCGACCGGGTGCGGGGCGCGGCGTACGACCGCTACGAGCAGGTCGACCGCGGGGGGCGCTGGCGCTGGCGCAGCAGCCGCGGGCCGGCGCGCGCCGTCCAGCGGGTGGGGGTCGGGCCGCTGCGGCAGGCCGACGCGGTGATGGTCGAGCGCATCGGGGGCATGCGGGGCTGGGTGATGATCCCGCTCGGCACCTCGGCGCTGTCGACCGAGGAGGGCTCGGTGCGGGTCGACCCGCTGGGCGCGGTGCGATCGATCCCGGGCGACCCGGCGCTGCGGGTGTGGTTCCGCCCGGGCGCCCGGACGACGCTGGCGCCTGCGCCGCCGGGCCGCGACGACCTCGCGCTGCCGGCGAGCATGCGGGCGCAGCTCACGCAGATCGCGAGCGGGATGTCCGCCGGCGCGGCGACGCCCTTCGAGCGCACCGAGCGCATCGCCGAGGCGCTTCGCACCCGCTACCGGTACTCCCTGCGCTTCTCCCGCACGCCCGGGCGCAACCCCGTGATCGACTTCCTCGACCGTCACCCGCAGGGGCACTGCGAGTTCTTCGCCTCGGCGCTGGCGCTGCTGGGCCGCGCGGCGGGGGTGCCGACCCGGGTGGTGGGCGGCTACCGGGTGGCCGAGCGCAACCCCATCGGGGACTACTTCGTGGTGCGCGAAAAGAACGCCCACGCCTGGGTGGAGGCCTGGGACGAGGCCCGGGGCTGGGTGACCCTCGACGCCACGCCCGACGCCGAGCTGCCGCAGAACGTCGGCCACGAGAGCCGCTGGGCGGCGGCGGTGGCCGACGGCGCGGCGGTGATGGCGGGCCGCGCGCGGGACTGGTTCCAGCGGCGCACGACCGAGCAGCGGCTCGGCGCGGCGCTGGCGCTCCTGGTGGCGTGGCTGGCGTGGCGGACGTGGCACGCGCGGGGCGACGTCGCCGCCGTGCGCGCGGCGGCGATCCAGGAGGGCCCGCTGCCGTGCTGGGAGGCGCTGGCGTCCGCCCTCGCGTCGCGGGGGCTCTCCCGCGCGCCCGACGAGACCCTGGAGCGCTACGCCTCGCGGGTGTCGTCGACGGACCTCCTGGAGCCCGGGGTGCGGGCGGAGACGGCGGCGGCGATCCGGGCCTACGCGGCGGCGCGCTATGGTGAGGTGGGCGACGCGGCGGGGATGGTGCGTCGCACGAACGAAGCGGCGCGCTCGCTGAGGTAGGCGGCGCTCAGCCCACCAGCGATCCGCGGGAGTTGCGGCGCTCGGGGCCCAGCATCACCTCGTCGAGGGCCAGCGCGTGGCGCAGCGCGCCGCGCAGCCCGAAGCCCGTCACCACCACGAGGGCGGGCAGCAGGATGAAGATCACCGGGCTGCGCCCCAGCGCGAAGACCAGCCAGTCGTACGACCCGTGCACCATCACCGCGACGAGGAGCCCGAGCGCCCACCACCGCGGCGCGTGGCGGCGGCGCACGAAGCGCGAGCGCCCGACGAAGTAGCCCATCAGCCCGGAGGCGATGGCGTGCATGGGGACGGTCGTGAGGGCCCGCACGAGTCCGAGCACGACGTGCTGGGCGTCGGTGTGGGGGCTGGTCTCGGCGCCGCAGAGGCCGGCGATCCAGGGCACCGCGCAGACGGCGTTGGCGAAGGCGCCGGAGACGAAGAGGAGGTTCTCGAAGAGGCCGAAGCCGAGGGAGACGGCGCCGGTGTAGAGCACCCCGTCGGTGTACTCGTCGAAGTACCGTCGGCGGTAGGGGACCAGCAGCACCACCAGCAGCTTGGCGGCCTCCTCGGGGAGCGCGGCGACCGCGAAGGCGTCGACGAAGTGCGCGCCCAGCAGCGACCACGACCCGAGGGCCCGCTTCAGCGCGACCTCCACGAAGAACACCGGCACGCACACCGCGGCGCCCAGCAGCACCGCGCGGACCACCTCGCGCTTGGGCTCCGGGCGCCAGCGGTCGGCGTGGCGGAAGACGAAGAGCAGCAGCGCGACCGGGAAGACCGCGACGACGAAGCCGATCACCTCGAACCAGAGCGACGACCACACGGCAGGATCTTGGGAGCGTAGTGCGTCGCGCCGTGAGCGGGAGGGGACTTCGGCGCGTTCAGGCGAGGTTCACTTGGAAGATGCGCTGGCCCATGAGCAGCGCGTCGCCGTGGTTGAGCGCGCGGGTGCCGCGGATGCGGGCGTAGGTGCCGTTCGAGCTCTTCAGGTCGACGAGGAACACCTGCGGGCCGATGGCGAGGAGCTGGCAGTGGAGGCCAGAGATCCATCCGTCGTTGGGGAAGCGCAGGTCGGAGCGCGAGCGCCCGAGGGTGAGCCCGGTCGCGGAGATGGCCACCGGGAAGAGGGCCTTGTCGACGTCGCGGCCGACCACGAGCGAGAGGTACCCGACGGCGTCGGGCGAGGGCATGAGCCCCGGCGGCGGGCGGTGGTCGAAGCGCAGGATGATGCGCCCGAGGCAGAACTGGTCGCCCTCCTGCATCTCGATGCGCTGGTTGGGGGCCACGCGGATGTACACGCCGTTGCGCGAGCCTTCGTCGCGCACCCACGCCGCGCCGCCCTTCACGATCACGGTGGCGTGGCGGCTGGAGAGCAGGTTGTCTTCGGCGAAGATGCCGCCGACCTCGCGGCCGATGAGGTTGTCGCCCTCGTTGAGGGGCATCTCGCCCTGCTCGGAGCCGTCGAGCTGCGTGACCATCAGCCGGGGGCGGTTGAGGCCGAGCGCGCCGCGCACCTCGGTCGAGCCCTCGTGGGGCTGCTCCTGGTGGAAGGAAACCTGCGGGGCCGCGGGCCACACCACGCCGCCCGGGCCGACCGTGGCCTGCCGCGGGCGCGCCGCGGGCATGGGCGACGGGCCGATTGGGAAGTTGGTGACGCCGGGCATGGCCGTCATCGGGCGCGCCCCCATCGGCGGGGCGAAGGGGTTGTTGAGCGCCGCGAAGGGGTCGGGCTGGACCGGCGCCGCATGTCCCCGAGCGGTCACCGCGTAGGGGTCGCCCGCCGCCACGTTGGCGAAGGCATCACCGCCCGAGCCGAAGGGGTCGGACGGGCCGAAGGGGTCGCCGCCGCCGTAGGAGGGCGGGGCCATGCCGACGGGCGGGGGACCGAGCGGAGCGACCGGCGGAGGCATCCCGACGGGGGGCGGACCGAGCGGGGGCATTCCGATGGAGGGCACCGGGGCCATCGCGGCGCCGAAGGGGTTGGGGGCCATCGGAGGCGGCGCGCCGAAGCCGCCGACGGGCGGCGGAAAGCCCGCGGGCATCCCCGGGGGGGCGCCGCCGGCGAGCGCGGGCATCGATCCCATCAAGGGCGGGAGCCCGCCCATGGGCGGCGGCATCGCGGCGGGCGTGACGGGTGCGACGGGCGGCGGCGCGGCGCCCGGCAGCGGGGGCATCGCGCCCAGGAGCGGCGGCGGACCGCCCATCGGGGCCGCGCCGGACATGGAGGGCGGCGGCCCGAGGGGAGAGGGGGACATGGCGCCGAGGCCCGGTGGAGGGCCCATCGCACCGAGGCCCGGAGGGCCGCCGAGGGCGGGCATCGGGCCGAGGAGCGGGCCGTTGGCGGACGGGGCAGGGTTGCCGAGCGGCGCCGAGGGGTTGTGCTGGTTGGACGAGAGCGACGGCGGGGCGTTGAGCGGCGCGGGCCCGCCCCCGAAGGAGGGCGGACCCATCGGGGGGCCGAGCGGTGCGGGCCCCATGGGGCCACCGGGGGGGCGGGCGGCGCTGAGGGGCGGCGGTGGTTGCAGGCGCGGTGGTGCGCCGAGGGGCGGCGGCCGGGCGCCGGCGCTGCCGCGTCCGTGCAGGTCGGTGCCGCAGCCCAGACAGAACCGGACGTCCTCGGGGTTTTCCTTGCCGCACCGCGGGCAGGTGATGTTCACCGAACTTCTCCTGAAACCGCCATATTTTGCCGTTCCGCCGCGCGCATCACGCCAGTCGCCGGAACTTCCCACAGCCCCGCGGGGCGTGTCCAGCATCGGCGTGCGCCGACCTCATCACTCAGTCCGACGGGATGCCCATCGGGCACACGTTGCCCGCGGCCGGCATCGACGGCACCACCCGGAGCACCGCGCCCTGGGACGCCGCGGCGGTGTTGGGCGTCCCGGCCACGCGGCCCGGGAAGGTGAGCGGAGCGAGCTCGTTGGGGAGCGTCCAGGTGGCGCCGCGCGCCGTCACGATGGTGAGGGAGCAGCGCCCCGGGGGAAGGCCCCGGTCGCCCGCGCAGCGCGATCCCGGCGGGAGCGGGCCGGCCGCGGCGGCGATGGGCGGCGGGAGCTTCGGCACGATGGCGGCCCAGTCGCGCTCGGGGTTCGAGCCGCGTATCTCGAAGGCCACGAGGGGAAAGACCACCCGCGCCGAGGGCTGCACCACCGGCGGGGCGGGCGACGGGCGCACGATGCTGGCGAAGTCCTGGAGACCGGTGCCGGGCACCACGCTCCCGAAGATCACGACGGGCACGGTGCCGGGCGCGCGCTCGGGCTGGTTGAGGGCGCCGACGATGCGGCCGAGGCTCAGCGGGTCGGGCGACGCGGCCGTGAGCACCGCGCGCTCCTGCGCCGTGGGCTCGTGCAGCTTCACCATGATGGCCAGCGGAAACACCCACGGAAAGCGGATGGCCGGGGGGGTGGCGCTCATGGTGTTGGGCGCGAAGAGCGTGGGGTGCTGCGGGCGGTAGACGGTTCCGAGGGCGAAGGGGACGGGGTTGCCGAAGAGCACGCCCGCGTTGGCGGCCGGCGCGACCTCCGGGTCGGGCAGTCCTCCGTTGAGGGTGAGCGTGGGGAGGGAGCCGAGGAAGCCGAGCACGTCCGTCGCCGGGACGTTGCTCGGGATCTCGTAGGCGCGCGCCTCCGGGCCGATGAAGCCCGTGGCCGACGCGTAGGCCGCCTGCGCGGCGCCCGCGGCGGCGGGGCGCGGGCTGAGGGCCACGGCGTTGAAGGTCTGCCCCCGCTCCGGGGGCGCCGGGCTCACATGGAACAACGGTCGGTCTTCCGTGATGGGAGAGCCGATGAACACCGTGACGTTGCCGGTGACGGCGCCGGTCTCCGGGAGGGTGTATCCGCCGCTGTTGTTGGGCACCCCGACGGGGATGTTGACGAAGGTGGGCACCGGGGCGCGCGGGTCGAGCACGGCACCGCCGCCGACGTCGCCGCGCACCGGCTGGCTGCGCACCCCGAACAGGGGATGGAATCCCGTGCGGTCATCCCTGTTGGAATAGAACGCCCTCACCTGGTAGACGCCCCCGGCGGCGATGTTGGGAAACACGAAGGGCACGCTCGCCCGCACGGCGCCGCCCGCGGTGGGGACGAGCGCCGTGAACACCCGCGACGCGGGAAGGGTCTGCACGGACTCCGCGGTGGTGGCGAGGCCCTGCGGGGGCGGCGGGTTGTCGGCCCGGAAGAGCAGCAGGACGACGCGGCCGACGGGGCTGCCGTCGCGGTCGAGGGTGGGGGCCGGGCCCTCGTAGAGCAGGGTGCCCTCGATGCGCCCGAGGGGCGCGTTGTGGTTGGGGTAGTCGTCCTCGCGGTCGCGGTCGAGCGGCGCGTCGCCGCAGCCGAGGCCGAGGAGGAGGGGGGCGAGGAGGAGCGTTCGGGGGCGGTTCATCTCACATCGCTCCATCAATACCGGAAGGCGATTGTGGCCATCACCCGGGCGCCGATGGGGGCGCCGAAGGGGTGCTGCCGCGCTCGGTTGTCCGTGAGGTTGGTGCCGCTGACGCCGAACTCCAGTCGGTCGCGCAGGGCGCGGTAGCCCACCCGTCCATTCAACAGGAAATACGTGTCCAATGGATATGTGTTGTAGGTAACCCCCCGGGCGACGTCGAAGTCCTGCTCGCGCCAGACCTGCGACGACACCAGGTTGCCGGTGACCTCGACGTCGAGTCCGAAGGCGGTGCGCACCTGGGCGCCGAGGTTGAGCTTGTGCCGCGGCGTGCGCTGGTCGCCCTCGCGCAGCGTGCCCGACTGCTGCTGGGTGTACGCGAAGGTGTAGTTGGCGAAGAGGTCGAGGCCCTCGGTGGGCGCCACGCGGACGGCCGCCTCGACGCCGTACATCGACGTGGCGAAGGGGTCGTTGGCGAAGCGGAAGCGGCCGACGTCGACGAGCCCGCCGGGGTTGCTCGCGCCGGGCAGCGGGGTGAAGAGCACGTTGGTGAGCTCGATGAGGTCGACGCCGCGCATGAAGAAGGCGCCGAGCTCGTACTGGAAGCGGTCGCTGGTCTGGTCCTGCCAGCCGAGGTCGATGGAGACGGCGCTCTCGGCGGAGAGGCGCTGCTGGCCGTTGTCGAACACCTCGCCGCCCTGGGCCCGCACCGACACGCCGGGGACGGGCGAGGGGTTGGGGAGGTTGAGGTAAAGCTCCAGCATGGTGGGCGTGCGAAAGGAGGTCGCGCCGGTGAGGCGCAGCGCGCGCCGGGGGGTGGGCTTGAAGACGAGCGCGAGGCGGGGCGAGAGCACCGGCGAGTCGAGCACCGGGTGGCGGTCGACGCGCAGCGACGCGGTGGTGGAGAACTGACTGGTGAAGCGCGCCTGCGCCTGAACGAAGCCCGCGAAGTGGTGCAGCAGGTGGTCGGAGTCGAGGAAGGACCACGAGATGTGCTTGGCGCGGTAGCTGCCGCCCAGGGTCAGGTCGAAGGGGATGCTCCCCAGGCGGAACCCGCGCTGGTAGCGGGCCTCGACGTCGACGATGTCCTGGGTGAACTGGTTGTCGAGGCCGGGCGTCCCGACGCGGTGGAGCACCTCGCCCGAGGTGCCCTCGACGTGGTTCATGAAGGCGCGCGCCGTGAAGCCGCCGACGTTGAGCTGGAGGTGCGGCTGGACGAAGGTGATGTCCGTCCAGAAGCGCCGCAGGGGCCCGATGGCGTTGAACCAGATCGTCCCCGTCGTGGCCGCGAGGCCGCCCTGGACGGACACCGAGCGCGAGAGCTGCGTGCGCAGGTCGATGTCGGCGTGGAGGTTCTGGAGCGAGAGGTTGGTGTCGTTGGCGCCGATGCGATAGGCCATGTCGGTGGCGGGAGCGAGGCGGCCGAAGGTCTGGCCCTGCTCGTAGCCGACGCCGGTGCGGTACCCCACGCTGCCCGCGCGGCCGCTGTTGGTGATGGCCGTGCGGAACACACCCCCGTTGCCCGCGCCCACGGTGACCGAGTTGCGGCCCTCGCCGGGCGTCCGCGTGATGATGTTGACCACGCCGGAGTACGCGTCGGCGCCGTAGAGGGCCGAGCCCGGTCCGCGGATCACCTCGATGCGCTCGATCTCCTCGGGGTTGACCGGCAGCAGCGACCAGAGCGTGACGCCGATGAAGTCGAGGTAGACCGAGCGCCCGTCGACGAGCACCAGCACGCGGTTGGAGAGCCGGCGGTTGAAGCCGCGGATGCCCACCTGCTGGTCGCTGTTGTCGAGGGCCATCACGTCGACGCCCACCGCGCGGCGCAGCATCTCGGCGACGTTGGTGAGCCCGGAGAGCCGGATGTCCTGCGCGGTGATGACCGTGGTGGCGTTGGGCGAGTCGAGCGGGCTCTGCGCCGTGAGGGCGGCGGTGACCACGCGCTCCTCGTAGGTGTCGTCGGCCCCGCGGCCCGGGCCGGCACCGGCGGGCGCGGCAGGGGCGGGCGTCGCGGCGGGGGCGGGCGTCGCG
>CAIOSS010001104.1 GCA_903860995.1 uncultured delta proteobacterium
CCCGCGCCACCTCGGAGTAGTGGGTCTCCCACGGGTCCCAGAGCCCGAAGGCGCCGGCGAGCGGGAGGTAGAGCCCGCCGGAGACCAGCAGCACCAGCCAGCCCTCGCGGCGCCACCACGGGCGCGGGTCGGCGACCTCGCCCTGCGACTCGTCGCCGCGCAGGTCGAGCGGCGAGTCGCCGAGCAGCCCCAGGATGCCCACCGCGGCGGCGAGCACCAGCGCGAGGCCGATCCACGCCCCGGCGGGGAAGTGCCCGGGCCAGCGCATCAGGCCCGCCAGGAGCACCAGCGGGACGATGGTCAGCGGGAGGTCACGGCCTCGCCGGGCCGGCGGGACGTGGGTCGAGTCGAGGTCCGCTTCGCGATACGCCATCGTCGGGGCTCACTGCGCCGCGGCCGGGGCGCCCGGGCGGCCGGGGCCCGCGGTCGCCTCGATCAGCACGAACTTGTTCTGGTCCCACTCGTCGGTGAGCTCGCGCGCATTGCCGCCACCGGTGGTCACCTGCGAGACGATGTTCGACCCGTGCGAGCGTTCGGTGACGAAGTACACCCGCTGCCCGCGGTGGCGCTCCAGCCACGGCCGGAGGTGGTTGGAGCAGAACGGCAGGTCGCCGCAGTCGAGCATCGCGCAGCGCCCGCCCGTGTAGAAGTTCTCGCCCTTCCAGTTCATCTGGTAGGCGCCGATGGGGTCGTGGTCGTAGCGGGCGTCCTCGCCCTCGCGCCCCTCGGTGGTGCGCGCCTGTCGCCGCGCGTAGTAGCGCTCGAAGAGCGAGCGCTGCGACCAGTGGCGCGACACGTCGACCATGTAGAAGTCCAGGCCCCACGCCGCGAAGACGAAGGCCACCGCGACCATCGCCCGCGCCGCCATCGGGCGCAGCCGGTGCACCACGAGGCCCGCGCAGGCGAGCACCGCGACCACGCCGAAGCCCACCAGGATCGCGTGGTAGTTGAACGACCGGGACGGCCACATGCGCTCGTACTGGTACGTGAAGAGCTGCAGGAGGCGCTGGTACCCCGGCGGGCGCGTGGTGCCGTCGTAGGCGAGGTCGCGCGCCACGAAGGCGAGCACCGCGACGCCCGCCACGGCCATCGCGCCGAGGCTGATCGCCCGGTACGCGTCGACGTCGGCGCCGAGCGCGCGCGCCCGCTCGGTGCGCTCCGGGGTGTCGTCCGAGCGCAGCGCCGGGAGCACGCCCTCCCCCTCCGGCGCCTCGGGCGACTCGCCGCGGGCGAACCACCACGACGCGACGAGGGCCGCCGCGCCGATCAGGCAGAGCGTGGCGCCCAGCGCGGGGGAGCCCGGGAGGGCAGTCCCCTCGGCGGAGCGCGGCACGATGCCCCGGGCCGAGCCGACGAAGGACGCGACGCCGACAACCAGCGCAGTGATTCCGACCCCGAGCGCGGCGAGGGAGCCGACGGGGTTCTTCGCGCGGGTGAGCGAGGAGGTGCCCAGGAGGCGGTCGACGAGGAGCCCGACCATCACCGCGGCGCCCGGCACCGCGGGGAAGATGTAGTGGTGGAACTTCGTGATCATCGCGCTGAAGAGCACGAACGACAGCACGAACCAGAGCAGCCCGATGCGGGCGACGGCGCGCTGCGCGAGGGTGGAGTCCGCCGGGACGATCTGCCGCCAGCCGACGAGCGCCACGGGCACCAGGCCCGACCAGGGGAACATCCCGTAGCCCAGCTGCCAGATGAAGTAGCGCACCGAGCCGGTGTCGCCGTGCACGCCGACGATGGTGCGGTTGATGATGTCGTGCACCACGAAGCGGTCGAAGAACTCGTTGCCCAGGCGACCCAGGATCGCGACGTACCAGGGCATCGCGACCACGAGGAAGACCAGCAGCCCGGTGAAGGGGCGGGCCCGGCGGAGCAGCGCCCAGTCGCGCGAGGTGACCAGGTAGGCGCCCGCGATGCCGGCGGGGATGACCAGGCCGGCGGGGCCCTTGCCCATCGTGCTGATGGCGCACCAGATGTAGAAGAGGATGAAATAGAGGTCCTTCGCGCGGCGCTCGCGGCGGAGGACGGTGAGCGCGAGGGCGCCCAGGACGATCCAGACCAGGCCCTGCACCACCGAAGGGAAGAACGGGATCACGTTGAGCAGGCGCTCCCACTTGGGCGAGCCCGGGACGCTGTGCTCGAGGGTGTCGGCGCTGTTGCCCGCAGAGCCGTAGAAGTACGTCTCCACAGGGAACTGCCGCCCGCCCATGCGGTTGAGCCGCAGCATCTCCTCGCACTGCACCATGCGCGCGTCCTCCGGGCAGGACGTCACCATCGTGCGGGTGAGCAGGTACATCACCTGCGGCACCGCGAGCAGCAGGAAGAGCCCGATCGCGGAGTGCCAGAGCGACCAGCGAAAGCTGTACCCGAAGACGTTCACCCGGAAGGGCTCGGCGAGCTTGTCGCCGGACGTGATCGCCAGCATCAGCATCGAGACCGCGAGCACGAGGGGACCGACGAAGGGCAGGTCGGTCATCGCCTGGTGGGCGATGAAGAACCAGTGCGGCATCGTCGCCAGCACGAAGGCCACCAGCATGCCGGCGCGCCGCCCGAAGGCGCTCGCGACCGCGCGGTAAAGGCCCCAGAGCGCCAACATTGCGAGCAGCGAGATGGGCACCCGGATGCACCACTCCTGAAACTGCGGCCCGCCATCGGGGGCGGTGCGGAGCCCGAAGAGCGAGCCCACGCCCATGCCGAGGGCGCTCATCCAGAAGATGAGCACGGGCTTGGACATGAACCAGCCCTCCTGCGCCCACCAGGTGGTGATCCAGTCGTCGCGCGACAAGATCTCCCGCGCCACCTCGGAGTAGTGGGTCTCCCACGGGTCCCAGAGCCCGTAGGCGCCCGCCATCGGGAGGTAGAGCGTGCCGCCGAAGAGCAGCACCCACACGCCCTCGCGCTTCCACCAGGGGCCGCGCGGGGTCTCATCGGCGCTCGCGCGCTCGTCGCCGCGAAGCTGCAACGGCGAGTCGCCGAGCAATCCCAACAGGCCCACCACTGCCACCACCGCGAGGAGCATCCCGAGGGGCACGCCCACCCGAAGGTGCCCCTGCCGGGTCATCAGGATCGCGAGCCCCGCGAGTCCGAACGCGGTCAGCGCCCAGTCGACGGGCCGCGGACGTCGGGGCGTCGTGGGCGGGGCCACCCCGGGCGCGACCTCCGCCGGTGCCGCGACGCTCTCAGCCAACGGAACCTCCTGCTCCGCTGCTGTCTCGGGTGGAACCATCTGCCCTTCTTCTTCCGTCTCCGCCGACATGGGGCGCCCGTATTACCAGAATCCCGCCAGCGCGGGGACGCCACGGTGCACACGCCTGCGACAGCGCACGGCAGGACCGTGATACGGTGCCGACCTCAGCTCGCCGCGAGGATGGCGGAACTGGCAGACGCGCCGGACTTAGGATCCGGTGTCTTACGACGTGCGGGTTCAAGTCCCGCTCCTCGCACCCCGCGATGACCGTGCGCCCGTAGCGGAAAGGCAGAACTCCCTCCGTGCCCCTGAGCCTCCACTCGGAATACCTGCTCGGCTACCTCGCGGGCGCGCGGTCGGTGGACCCGCGTGCTGCGGCCTCGCTCACCCAGGCGAGCTGCGACGACGACACGCAGTCCAAGGCGCTGCTGCGGGCGCTCGCGCTGGGCATGTCCGACGGGCGCCGCGGCCGCGCGCTCCGCGAGGGCCACGAGGTCCGGCTCCACGTGCTCGCGCTGCTGACCCGCGAGAGCAGCCCCGGGCCGATGGGGCGCTCCCGGCGCTCGATGGCCCCGACCGGCGACAGCGACGCGCCGAGC
>CAIOSS010001105.1 GCA_903860995.1 uncultured delta proteobacterium
ATGGGCCACTCGCCGTCGCCGCCGCCGGTCGCCGACCGGCACGAGCCCCTGGCTGACGAGGTCGAGCGCGCCCGCTCGCGGCCCGCCAGCCTTCCGCCCAAGGTGCTTCTCCCTCCGCTGCCCGCGCTCTCCGCGCTGCCCCGTGATCTGGTCGACGACCAGGCCCCGACGCGTTCGATGCCCTCCGACCCCCGGGCCCTGCGCAGCGCGCCGGTCGCCGGTCGCCGGAGCGGCCTCGGGATCGGCCTCGTGGTCGGCGCCCTCGTCGCGGGCGGCGTGCTTTTGTTCTCCCATCAGTCGGGCGTCTTCGGCCCGGCCGTGCCCTCCGCGGACGCCAACGCGACGCGCGACACCGCCCGGCGCGATCGGGTCATCACCGACGCGGCCGAACGCTCCCGGCGGTACACCTCCGCAGCGATGGACGAGGCGCGGGAAGAGGTCTCCGCGGCCATCGTGCTGCGCCCGGACGACGCCGCCCTCATCGCGACCCGGGCGGCCGTGCTCGCCGCGTGGTCGGAGATGTCCATGCAGCAGGCCGCGGACCTCGTCGCGCAGTCGAGCCTGCCGGGCGCCGATGCGCCGCGCCTGCAGGCCTCGGCCGACCTCGCGCGCCGCGAGGGGTCGATGCGGAAGGAGCGCGCTCGCACCGACCTCCGCGCCGCCGAGGCGGCCATCGAGACGGTAGCTCCGGCCGAGCGCGCCCTGGTCGAGGCCCGGCTCGCCGACGTGGCCCGGGTGGTCGGCGCCCCCACGCTGGCCAATCACCTCGAGGCCGCGAGACGCGGCGCGCCGACGAACGAGTCGTCGCTCTACCTCGCCCTCGCGACGATGGGCGACGATCCGATGTCCGCCGCCGCGGGGCTGCGCGCCGCGATCGGCGCCAACCCGCAGAACCAGCGGGCCCGCGTGGCCCTCGGCCGGCTGCTCCAGCGGCAGGGCGACGTGCGGGGCGCGCAGGAACTCCTCGCTGAGGCCCTGCGGGCAGAGCCCGAGCACGAGGCGCTGCTGGGCCTTTCCCGGGCGCTCGGCGCGACCACCGTCGTGGCGACCCCCACCGCGACCGATGCGGGGACGCCGGACGCAGGCGTGACCGTGGCCGCGGTGATCCCGCCCGTCGCGCCGACACCCATCGCGCCGACGCCCACCCCGGTCGCAGCGCCCACCGCCGCTCCGGCGGCGCCGCGGCATGGTGGCAGCGACCCCAACGGCAGCCTCGCGGCGGCGATGGCGCCGACCCGCGACTACGACCGCCTCGTCCGCGACGCCGACACCTTGCAGCACGCCGGCCGCACCAGCCTGGCGCGCGAGCGCTACCAGCAGGCGCTCGCGGTGCGCACCACGGGATCCGAGGCCTTGACGGGGCTCGGCTTCGTCGAACTCGACCAGAACGCCGTCGGCGCGGCGATCTCCCGATTCCGTCAGGCGCTCGCGAGCAACCCCCGGTACTCCGAGGCCTACATCGGGCTCGGAGAGGCGTACAGCCATCAGCGCAGCTACGGTCAGGCCGTGCAGGCCTACCAGCAGTACCTCACCATCAACCCCGGTGGCTCGCGCTCGGAGATGGCGCGTCGACAGATTGAGTCGCTGCAGGAGCGGATGAACGCGGCCCGGGCGTCCGAGGCTCCAGGCGACGACGCCGCGACCAGCCCCTGACGATGACCCCGGCCGCGCTGGACGACGAGGCCTTCGCACCGCTCGGTCCGTTCGAGCTGGAGGGCGACGAGGGGAGGGGCGAGTACTCGCGGCTGGAAGTGCTCCGGCTGCTGGGCTTGAGCGCCCGGGGGCCCGACGCCGCCGTAGCCCGGGAGCTCGCCCTCGTCTGGGCGGCGAGCGGATCCATCGGGCTGGAGCGCGACGCGCTGGCGGCCGCCGAGCCGACGCCCGCCTCGCTCCGGCGCCGCGCCC
>CAIOSS010001106.1 GCA_903860995.1 uncultured delta proteobacterium
CGCGCTACCACGTGACCTTCCCGATGCTCGCGAAGATCGTGGTGAAGGGCGCGGGGCAGCACCCGCTCTACCACTGGCTCACCACCGCGGCGGCGCCTCCCGGCGACGTGAAGTGGAACTTCGAGAAGTTCCTGGTCGACGGCCGAGGGGAGATCGTCGGGCGCTTCGGCTCGGGCGTGGCGCCAGAGTCCCTGGAGCTGCGCGGCGCGATCGAGGCATCCCTCGGCTGAAGGCCACCGGCCGGCGCCCTCCTCCCGCTCCCATCCACGAGGCACGACACCCAATGACGACCGACGTCCCGATCGACCCGAAGTCCTCCGTCGACGCGGGCACGGCCGAGCCCGGTGAAGCCGAGCTCCGCGCGCTGTTCGAGCCCATGCACCGCGCCTCTCGGCACGGCACCGCGCGCAGCTACGAGGCTCGCATCGGCGACCTCGAACGCCTCGCCAACACGATGCTGCGCCGCCAGGACGACATCGCCCGCGCCATCTCCGAGGACTTCGGGCACCGCTCGCGGCACGAGACACTCATCGCGGAGATCTTCGTCACCCTCCAGTCCATCGAGCACACCCGCGAGCACCTCGCGGAGTGGATGAGCCCCGGCGCCCGCCCCGTGCGCTGGCTCTTCCAGCCCGGCCGAGCCGAGATCATCCCGCAGCCCCTCGGCGTTGTCGGCATCATCGGCCCCTGGAACTACCCCTTCCAGCTCCTGGGCGCCCCGCTCGTGTACGCCCTCGCGGCCGGCAACCGCGTGATGCTCAAGCCCTCGGAGTTCGTCCCGCGCATCAGCGCCCTCATCGCCGACATCGTGCAGGAGTGCTTTCCGCCCGATCAGGTGTGCCTCGTCCAGGGTGGCCCGAAGGTCGCCGAGGCCTTCTCCCGCCTGCCCTTCGACCTGCTCTTCTTCACGGGCTCGACGCGCGTCGGCAAGCACGTGATGCGCGCCGCCGCAGACAACCTCACCCCGGTGGTGCTCGAGCTCGGGGGCAAGTCCCCGGCGGTCGTCACCCCGGGCGCTTCGCTGTCGCGCGCGGCGACCTCCATCATCACGGGCAAGCTCTTCAACGCCGGCCAGACATGCATCGCGCCCGACTACGCGCTCGTGCCGCGCAGCGCCCGCGACGCCTTCGTCGCCGAGTGCAAGGCCGCCGCGGCGCGGATGTACCCCACCCTCGTCGACAACCCCGACTACACCTCCATCGTCAACGCCCACCACCGCGGGCGCCTCGTGGCGCTCCTCGAAGAGGCCCGGGCCCGCGGCGCGACGGTGGTGCCGCTCGGCCCCGCCGGGGAGTCCTTCGAGGGTTCGCCCAAGCTCGGCCCCGCGCTCGTGCTCGACGCCGACGACACCATGGGCGTGATGCAGGAGGAGATCTTCGGGCCGATCCTCCCGGTCGTGGCCTACGACTCCCTCGACGACGCCATCGCGTACGTCAACGACCGCCCGCGCCCGCTCGCGCTCTACCCCTTCGGCGATGACCGCGCGGCGGTGCAGGCCGTGGTCGACCGCACCGTCTCCGGCGGCGTCGCGGTCAACGAGACCATGGTGCACTTCGCCCAGGAAGACCTCCCCTTCGGCGGCGTCGGCCCCAGCGGCATGGGGCACTACCACGGCCGCGAGGGTTTCGAGGCCATGTCCAAGATGAAGCCCGTGTTCCACCAGGCGCGGGTCAACGGCACCTTCCTCCTGCGCCCGCCCTACGGCCCCGTGCTCGACACGGCGCTGCGCGCCCTCATCCCCCGGCGCTGATCGACGCTCCGTCCGGGCGCGTGATAGCCCTGCGCCCCATGCGCCAGATCTGGATCACCCGCCCCGGAGCCCCCGACGTCCTCGTGCTGCGCGAGGCGCCCGACCGGACGCCCGCTGCAGGAGAGGTGCGCGTTCGGGTCCGCGCCGCGGGGGTCAACTTCGCCGACATCATGGCCCGCATCGGGATGTACCCCGACGCGCCGCCCTTGCCCTTCGTGCCGGGCTACGAGGTGTCCGGCGTGATCGACGCGGTCGGCCCCGGGGTCGACGCCACGCGCGTCGGGCAGCGGGTGCTCGCGGCGGTGCGCTTCGGCGGCTACAGCGACACCGTCTGCGCGCGCGACGAGTTCGCCATCGAGATGCCCGCGGCGATGACCTTCGAGCACGGCGCGGCGCTTCCGGTGGTCTACTTCACCGCCCACCACATGCTGGTCTACCTGGGCAACGTGAAGCGCGGCGACACCGTGCTCATCCACGCCGCGGCCGGCGGCGTCGGCCTCGCGGCGCTGCAGCTCTGCAAGCACGCCGGCGCCGTCACGATCGGCACCGCGTCGGCCTCCAAGCACGACTACCTCCGCGCCGCGGGCCTCGACCACGCGATCGACTATCACACCCAGGACTTCGCCGCGGAGGTGCGCCGCATCACCAACGGCCGCGGGGTCGACATCGCCCTCGACGCGCAGGGCGGCGAGTCGCTCAAGAAGAGCCTCCGCTCGCTCGCGCCCACCGGTCGGCTCTTCGCGTTCGGCGCGGCGTCGCTCTCGCCCGACGGCACCCGGGACCTCTTCTCGGCGCTGAAGGGCGCGCTCCAGATGCCCTTCATCGACCTCTTCCCCTTCAACCTCATGAACGACAACCGCGGCATCTTCGGCGTCAACATGGGGCACCTCTGGGACGAGTCGAAGATCCTCCTCGGGCAGCTCAACCAGCTGCTTGTGCTCTACGGCGACGGGGCCATCCAGCCGGTGATCGACTCCACCTACCCCTTCGAGCAGGCGGCCGAGGCGCACCAGCGCATCCACGACCGCAAGAACGTCGGCAAGGTGTTGCTCACGGCCTGACGCGCCCCGCTCAGGGGTCGCGTCGACCCAGGAGGAAGCCCAGGGCCCCGGGGAGGCGCTGCGCCCAGTACACCTCGTTGTGCGTGGCGCCAGGCTGCACGACGTAGCGGAGGTCGACCCCGTCGCGGTAGCCCGCCGCCCGCAGCACGTCGGCCAGCATCGCGGTGTCGGCGACGCCGTCGCGGCTGTCCCCGGCGTCGCCGCTGTCGACGTAGATGCGCAGCGGTCGCGTCGCGAGGCCCCGCAGCGTGGCGGCCTCGCGCAGCAGCATCCGGTCGTCCCACCAGGTGGACGGGGACAGCGCGCCGATGTGCCCGAAGACGTCGCCGCGGCGCGCCCCCGCCCAGGTCGAGATGAGCCCGCCGAGGGAGGAGCCCACGAGCACCGTTTCGCCGCGCCCCGGGAGCGTGCGGTAGCTCCGGTCGATGAGGGGCTTCACCTCCTCGACCAGCATCCGGAGGTAGAGCTCGCCGCGGCCGCCGGTCATACGCCCGGCGTCGCGGGTGGGGGTGTACTCGTTGATGCGGTCGGCGGTGTTCTCGACGCCGACGATGATCGCCTCCCGGATCGCGCCCATCTCGGCTCCCTGGTTCAGCGCGTCCTGGGCGTACCAGGGCTGACCGCCGAAGGCCGTCGCGGGGTTGAAGAGGTTCTGCCCGTCGTGCATGTAGACCACGGGGAAGCGCGCGGCGGGGTTCTCGTCGTAGGTGGGCGGCAGGTAGATCCAGACCCCGCGTTCGTTGCCGAGCACCGTGGAGCGGAAGGCCGGGATCGCGCGTGACCAGCGCCCCGAGCGGGTCACGAACCTGGGATAGATGTCCAATGTGGCACCGGGTGTCGCGCGGTAGTTGCTCCCGAGCGACCACTCCCGGTCGTCGAGCAGCGGCTTCCACTCGAACGAGCGCGCGACGCCGTCCGAGGACCACTCCCACACGTCAGCGGTGACGCGGGTGAGGGA
>CAIOSS010001107.1 GCA_903860995.1 uncultured delta proteobacterium
CCCCTGACAGGCCGCGAGGGAGAGCGCGAGGGCCGCGGGGAGGACCCGGGTCACGGCGCGCCCAGGAGGCCGTCGATGCGCTGCCGAAACTCCGCGAGCGGCCGCGCGCCCGACATGAGGTGCCCGTTGATGAAGAACGCGGGCGTGCCCAGGCGCAGGCGCGTGGCGGCGGCGGCGGCCACGTCGGCGTCGATGACCCCGCGGTGCCGGTGGTCCTCGAGCGCGGCGCGGAGGCGCGTGCGGTCGGCGCCCGCCTCGACGGCGAGGCGCTCGATGAGCCCGGGGCCCAGGGGGTCCTCCGCCGACTGCGCCGCGAAGAGGAGGTCGTGCATGCGCCAGAAGCCATCGGGGCCGCGCTGGGCGAGCACCTCGCGCGCGGCCTCGGCGGCGGCGAGGGCGTGGGCGTGGCGGGGCAGCGGGAGGTCGCGCCAGACGCTGCGCAGGCGGTCGCCGTAGTGCGCCCGGAGCGCGTCGAGGGTGGGGCGCACCCGGGCGCAGTACGGGCACTCGAAGTCGCTGAACACCTGGAGCACCACGGGGGCCCCGGCCGCCCCGCGGGCGGGCGCGGTGGGGGGCACCGGGAGCGCGTGTACGCCGGCCCAGGGGTCGACCGTGGCGCGGGACTCATCGACGGGTTCGGCGAGGACGACCGGGTCGCGCACCATGTCCGCGTACACCCTCGTCGGGTCGGGCATCGCGGCGGCGCGCGCGAGGATGAGCCGCGCCGCGGACTCGAAGACCGCGAAGGGCTGGAGCCCCACCACGCGGGTGCCATTGAGAACGAACGCGGGCGTGCCGTCGATGCCCAGTCGCTCGGCGAGCGCGGCGTCGCCGTCGACGGCGGCGCGGTGGGTGCCCTCGTCGAGGGCCCGCTCGAAGCGCGAGGGGTCGACCCCGACGAGGCGCGCATCACGGAGCAGGCTCTCGCGCGAAAGCTCGGCCTGGTGGGCGAACAACAAGTCGTGGTAGCGCCAGAAGGCCTCGGCGCCGGCCTGGGCGTGCACCTCCATCGCCGCCTCGGCGGCCTGGTGGGCCATCGGGTGGCGGATGAGCGGGAGGTTGCGCCAGACCACGCGCACGGCGGAGGGGAAGAGCGCCCGGAGGTCGCTCGTGACCAGGCGGCCGCGCGCGCAGTACGGGCACTGGAAGTCGCTGAAGACGACCACCGTGAGCGGCGCCGAGACGGGCCCGAGGCTCGGGGCGTCGGCGGTGGGCAGGCGGTCGCTGTCGACGAGCGCTGGGCCCGGCGAGGCGGGCGCGGCGGCGGTCGCAGGGCACCGCGGCGGCGGCGTGTAGCGGCCGGCGCAGGCGGCGAGGAGGGACGCGAGGGCGAGGCGGGCGGGTCTCTTCATGGTGGGCGTCGGTGGAGCGCAGGGGGATGTACGCGGCGCGGCAGACGGTCAATGATGCGCCAGGGAGCTCTCCGCCAGGCTCACAAGAAGTGTCTGTATTTCAGACCTTTTCGTCGCTCGGTCGGGAGGGCCATGGTGCGTGTGGGTCACCGTGAGCGCCGCTGAATACTCTGCCCATCGGGAGCGAAGGACTGTATTCTGTAGCGGTCGGCTGAGCGTGAAGCTGGTGGGAGCTGCAAGGCC
>CAIOSS010001108.1 GCA_903860995.1 uncultured delta proteobacterium
GCCATCGCCTCCGCCGCCGTCGCCCTCTGGATCGCCGCCGTCGCCGCCGAGCGCCGCCGCGCCGCCCTGGGCGTCACCCTCGTCGCCCTCGGCCTCGCCGCCGCGCTCGCGCTCAAGCACCACCCGAAGCCCGCCGCGGCCGCCGTCGCCGTGGCCCTCGTCGCATACGCCGTCACCCTCTCCCCGCGAGGGCTCCTGCGCCTCGTGGGCGCCGGGCTCGGCGGCGCCATCCCCACCGGTCTGGTGCTCTTCTTCCACCACCGTTGCTTCGGCAGCGCCTTCAAGCCCGGGTACAGCTTCCTGGAGAACCCGACCTTCCGCGAGGAGACCAACCAGGGCTTCTTCGGCGCGACGCAGTTCTCCTGGGAGGCCGCCCTGCGCCTCTGGCTCGACCCCGCCTTCGGGCTCATCCCCTCCACCCCGGTGCTACTGCTCTCCCTCGTCGGCCTCGGCGCCTACCTCGCGCCCGAGCTCCCCGAGGACCGTCGCCCGCTCTCCCGCCGCAACGTGCTCGGCGCGTGCTTCGTCGCCGCCGCCCTCTTCACCGCGGTCAAGCTCACCCTGGCCCTCAAGGCCCACGCCCTGCCCGACCTGCACGCCCGCTCGGGCCCCTGGGTGGCCGCGCTCGCGGTGGCCCTCCTCGCGCTGGCGATGGTGCGCTGCCCCCGGCCCCCGAAGGCCGACCGGGCCATGGGCGCCACCATCGCCCTCACCCTCATCGGGATGACCCACCTCATCGGCATGATGAACAACTGGCGCGGCGGCTGGCAGGTCGGCCCGCGCTACCTCGTCACCGTCGTCCCCGCCCTCGGGCTGCTCGCCCTCTCCGGCGCCGAGTCCCTGCTCCTGTCCGCGCGCCGCACCGGCAACGACGCCCTCCGGGTGACGGTCACCGCCTTCGCCGCGGGCGCCACCCTCGCCGGGCTGCTGCTCACCGGCACCCCCTCGGCGTGGTTTCCGCACATCCCCACGGAGTACGCAGCGCCCTTCTTCGAGATGATGGTCCCGCTCATCCGCGACGGCTTCGTGCCGCACAACGTGGGCCTGGAGCTCGGCAGCCGCGGGCTGCGCTCGATGGCGCCCTTCTTCGCCGCGGCGGCGTGCGTCGCGCTCCTGGTGCTGCGCGGCGACCGGCGGCGGCCGCTCGTGATGGCGGCCCACGGCCTCGGCGCGGCGGCCTTCACCGTGCTCATGCTCCTGCCGTCGGCGCTGGCGTTTCGCCCCGAGAGCGCGGCGGTCACCCGCTACGTGAAGAGCGCCTTCGAGCCCCACCCCGCCGACGCCGCGCCCCCGACCGCGCCGCCGGTGGAGACCCCCGCGCAGGCCTCCGGGCGCGCGCGGCGGCTCGCGGAGGCCGGGCAGACGCAGGCGGCGCTCGACGCGTGGTTGCGCGCCATCCGCGACGGGCGATGATGCAGGCCCGACGATGCTAGGCCGACTCTCGCTCAACCCCGGAAGCCTCTTCGCAGGGCAGTTTCGCGTCATCCAGCCCATCGCCGCCGGCGGCATGGGGACCGTGTACCTGGTCGAGCAGCTCGGCACCGGGCAGCAGCGCGCGCTCAAGATCATGAACGGCGACCTGGTCGACGACCCGCGGGCGCGCGAGCGCTTCACCCGCGAGGCGCAGCTCGCCGCGATGATCGAGAGCGAGCACGTCGCGCAGGTGCTCGCCGCGGGCATCGACCCGGAGCACAACACCCCGTGGATGCTGCTCGAGCTGCTCCGCGGGGAGGACCTCTCGAAGGTCCTCGAGCGCCGCGGTCGGCTGCCGCTCGGCGAGGTGCGCGAGCTGCTGAAGCAGCTGGGCCACGCGCTCGCCGCCGCGCACCGGCAGGGCATCGTGCACCGCGACCTGAAGCCCGAGAACATCTACGTCGCGGAGTCGCGCCGGAGCGACGCGGCCTTCACCGTGAAGGTGCTCGATTTCGGCATCGCGAAGTGGCTCCAGGAGAACGTGCCCTCGCGCACCACGTCGGTGATGGGCTCGCCGCTGTGGATGGCGCCCGAGCAGTTCGACACGACGCTGCTGGTGTCGCCCGCGACGGACATCTGGGCGCTCGGGCTCGTCACCTTCACCATGCTGACCGGGGTGTCGTACTGGAAGGCCGCGCAGGGCCCGTCGGTCACCCTCGCCGCGCTCATCGCGGAGATCTCCATGGGGCAGTTCGTCCCGGCGACGCAGCGCGCAGCCGAGGCGGGGCGCGATGGTCTGCTCCCCGCCGGCTTCGACGCGTGGTTCGCGAGGTGCGTGACCCGCGAGCCGAGGGCGCGCTTCCCCGACGGGACGCAGGCGCACGCGGCGCTGGACGCGGTGTTCCTCTCGACCACGCTGCCGGCGCGGGGATCGGTGCCGCCCACGGTGGCGATCCCCGTGATGCCGGTGCCCCTTCCCCTGGCCGAGCCGATGATCCCATCGGGGCCGGATTCGACCGTCGCGTGGTCGGCGACCGGGGCGTCCAACGGCACCGCCATGATGCCGGTGATGGACGCCGGGGTTCCGCCCTGGATGATCCACGGCGGCCCCGCGCCGCTCGCGCCCCCGACGCGCCGACAGAAGTCCGCCGGGGCTGCGCTCTTCGTGGGCCTCGGGGTGTTCGTGGTCGCGGCCGGGGCGGTCGCGAGCGTCGCGTGGTGGAGCTCGCAGTGCGACGCGGGCTACCAGGACAGCCACGGCCACTGCTGCCGCACCGACGCGAGCTGGGACGAGTCCCGCCGGGCCTGCGTCGCC
>CAIOSS010001109.1 GCA_903860995.1 uncultured delta proteobacterium
CCTCCCCATCGCCCGCCCGCCCGATCCGCTTCGCCAGCAGAACGCCCTCCGCCGCCGTCGCCACGGGCTCGTTGCGCAGCGCCGTTGCCCTCTTCGCCATCAGCTCTTCCCACAGCTCCAGGAACACCCGCCTCGTGGCCTGGGTCAGCCGCACCCCGCCGTCGTCGTGCGCCTCGAAGTCCTCCACCTTGAACTGCCCCCGGTTCAGCACCCGCAGTACGAAGCGGTCGACCATCACCCCGCGAAATTCCTCCACCATGTCCAGCGCCAGCGACTCGCGCCCGTACCGCAGCCCGTGCAGCAGCCCGATCCTCGTATCGAATCCCCGCAGCGTCAGCAGCCTTGCCATCTCGCCGGTCGCCAGCGTGTAGCCAAAGCTCAGGAGTGCGTTCACCGGGTCCGTCGCGGGCCGGCGCACCCTCCCCGGAAAGCGCCACACCCCTCCCAGCATCTCCCCGAACACATCGAAGTACGCCGCGGCCGCTGCCCCCTCGATCCCTCGCAGCGCCTCCAGGTCCCGCTCCTCCCAGGCCTGCGCCTCCAGCGCTCGCAGCCTCGCCGCAGCGTCCTCGCACCGCAACGATCCACGATCGAGCGCGTGCCGCTGCAGCAGGCTCCGCTGCCCTGCGACCTTCCCCGCGACGATCGCCTGTACGACCGCGACCCGCTTCTCCGAAAGCCTCCACGCATCCGCCTGCGCCAGCAGGAGGTACACGTCCTTCGACACCGCGCTGCTGATCAATCCCCGCCACTTCCCGCCGCTGCTGTGCAGGCTCACGTCGATGCCCTCGTCGAGCAGGCCGGCGATCGCAGCACCGGTCAGCGTCACCGGGCCGTGCACCGCCACGTGGGAGATCTCCCGTATCGGCATCGACGCCACCGTCGTCTGCTCGCGGATCATCAACAGCCGCTCGTTGGCCCGGCGCACCAGCAGCATCGGGTCGGACAGCACCAGCGGACGCCCGCTCCTCATCGTCGCGCTCCTCTACACATCCAGCACGAACCTCCGCACGCCCTGCTCGCTCACCCGCCGCAGCGTCCCGGAGGGCGTGTCCAGGGGAGTGTCTCCTGCTTCGTCCATCACGACATCGAGCTCGTGCTCCACGGCCTCGAGGGTCTTCGCCAGCGCCCTCTGCTGCCGTCGAAGGTCGGTCAGCCGGGTGCAGAGCGCAGCCGCCCGGGCGCCGAGCTCCCTGCGCCCTTCGTTCATCGACTCGATCGCCGCCCTCGCGAGGCCCCCTCGGGCCGCGGCCTCCTTCACCCGCAGCTCCATCCCTGGGACGTCCGCCGCGCCCAGCGCATGGAGCACCGGCGTCGGGTACGCGCCCGGCGGAACCCTGAACCTGCAATCGCACCCCACCCTCGACGTGAGCTCTGGCAGCCGTTGCCGGATGCGCCCGCAGCTGGTCGGGTGCGGGTAGAGCCGCTGGCTGAACCGTGCCCCCATGCCCGGCCGCCAGTCCTCGAGATGTCGGTAGACGGCGTCCAGCGCCGGGACCGCCTCCTGCCCGAGACGCCCCAGGATCTCCGCGGTCAGGTAGCGCTCCGAGGTCGAGAGCCCGGCGCCCTGCACCGCCTGCTCGACGTAGTGCCGCAGCACCGCGCAGCCCGCCAGCACCTCACCCGCCCGCGGCAGGTCATGGAACACCGCCCCGGCCCCCTCCACGGCTCCCTTCGGTCGTGAGTCCACCACCTCGATCTCCGCCTTCGCAGCCGGCACCGCACTCGGCGTCCTGTTCGTCGGGACCGGGGCCTTCGTGCTCGCCGACGTGAGCACCGGCAGGCGGTGCTTCTGCACGCCGACGGCCTCCGCGACCTTGTCCGCAGGGTCTGTGCGCAGGCCGCGGAGCCACGCGCAGGCATCGATCACGGGCAGCATCTGGTCATCGAAGAACCACGCCCGCTCCCCCGTCCTGGGGTCGAGCCCGAGCGGGAGGAGCACCCCCGTCCCGGGCTTATCGGGCTTCGCGGTGTCCTGGGCGGGGAGCCTCTCCCGGATCACCCCGGCCGGCGGATCCCCTGCGCGATGCAGGATCAGCGACAGCAGCGTCCGACATCGCGCGGCGGTGACCGCGTCCTGGAAGAGCACCCACACCATGAGCGAACGTCCCGGCTCGATGGAGAGCACCGGGGACAGCCCGAGCGCCCGGACCGCGGCTGCGACGCGGCGCGCATCGTCGACCACGACCGACGGCACGGCCGCGCCCTTGCGGACCTTGGTGGGGACGACCACCCGCACGGCGCCGAAGCGTACGGTGTTGTTGCCACGAAGGGGGTTAGACCCCGAGCCACCAGGTTCCGACGAGGTGCGCGCGGGCGTGCTCGGCGGCGGGCGCGGTCATGATCCGTTGGCGCTCCACGCGATCGCCGACCTTGATGTCCCGGAGGAGGGCGTGCTCGGCCCCTCCGAAGAGGTCGAGCAGCCTCTCCGCGTCTCCCGACTGTGGTGAGAAGCGCGGCGGCTCCCCGGAGTCCTCGGTGATCACCGGAACGCCGGACGACCTCGCCTGCGAAGGCACCGTCGCCGGAGGCCTGGTCACGGCGGCCGCCTCGTCGGCATCGCCGAAGCGACCGAGGGCGGCGAGCTGCTCGGCGAGGGCGTTGCCGTCGAAACGCGCGAGGGCGTCGAGCACCGCCGTGGCGTCGCTCTTGGAGAGCGCGAGATCGCGACGCACCGACTCGCGAACGTCGGGCTCGTCGCTGGTGCCCGTCGAGCCCGAGAGCCGCAGGGCCGCGGCCAGCCAGCGTAACGATGTCGGCGCAACGCCAGGCTCAGACGGGAGGACGGCGGTGGACGGAGCGGGCGCTGCACCCGCGGCGCGAGCCTTCGCAGGCCCGGTGAGGTCGCCGAGCTGGCGCGCCTGGGCGGAGACCATGGTGAGGGCCTCGGCGCGTTCGCGGACGGCGTCGGGCAGGTCGACGCCGACAAAGGAGCCGTAGTACGCGGCCCATCCCCGGAGGAGGTGCTCGAGGGCGGCATCGTCGGAGGGCTCTGTCAGCAGGGCGTCGAGGCGCTCTCGGAGGTTGCGTCGAGCCTTGTCGCCCGCGCGCCGACCGCTCGCATCGAACTGATACCCGAGGAAGACGAAGCCCTCGCCGCGGTGCCGGACCTCGACCTTCTTCGGGTTGAGCGAGAGTCGCAGTCGGCAGAGGCTGTCGACCGCGAGGCGCCGCGCCCGCTCGGCCTCTTCACGGGAGAGCGCTGGAATGCAGAGGTCGTCGCCATAACGGACCATCGGCATCCCGGCGCGCGCGACCGCCTCGTCGAAGGGGAGGAGATAGAGGTTCGCGAGGAAGGGGGAGATGGGCGATCCCTGGGGGGTTCCGAGGGCATAGGCGTTAAGCGGCTAACTGCTCGCATATTCCGCATAGGTGTCGATCGTTTCCCGGAACGTGTCGATTCTTCGTCTTCGGCAGTGCTCATTGGATCGGCCGAGATGGTCGAGAAAC
>CAIOSS010001110.1 GCA_903860995.1 uncultured delta proteobacterium
GTCGGCGGCGTGAAGATCTTCGTCGACCGCAACTCGTACCTCACCCTCGGCGCGGGCGGCGGGTACACCTCGGGCCTCGCCGCGGCGGGCTTCCGCGGCTTCGTGGGCTTCGTGTTCGAGCCCTCCATCGGCGACACCGACGGCGACGGGTTTCGCGACGACGTCGACCGCTGCCCCCTCGAGCCCGAGGACTTCGACAACTTCGAGGACGAGGAGGGCTGCCCCGAGCCCGACAACGACCGCGACGGCATCCTCGACGTCGACGACCAGTGCCCGCTGGTGCCCGAAGACCGCAACGGCCAGCAGGACTCCGACGGCTGCCCCGACGCCGACGTGCAAGACCGCGACGGCGACCAGATCGCCGACAACGTGGACCAGTGCCCCGACGACCCCGAAGACCGCGACAGCTTCGAGGACGAAAACGGCTGCCCCGATCCCGACAACGACTCCGACCAGATCCTGGACACCGACGACCTCTGCCCCAACGAGCCCGAAGACCGCGACGGCTTCGAGGACGACAACGGCTGCCCCGAGCCCGACAACGACCGCGACGGCATCCTCGACGCCGACGACCACAGCGCCGCGGGGCAGGACTGCCGCAACGACCCCGAGGTGTTCAACGGCCTCGAGGACGAGGACGGCTGCCCCGACAACGGGTCGATCACCCGCGTGGGCAACGTCATCCAGCTGCGCGACCCGATCACCTTCGAGACCGACAGCGCGCAGATCATCGACAACGAGAGCAACAACCGCATCCTCGGCGAGATGGCCAACCTGCTGAACAACAACCCCGACCTCCAGCAGGTCGAGGTCGAGGGCCACACCGACGAGCGCGCCCCCGACGACCATAACCTCCAGCTGTCGCGCGACCGCGCCAACAGCGTGGTGCAGGCCCTGGTCACCCGCCACGTCGTCACCACCCGCCTCGTCGCGGCCGGCTATGGCGAGCTCTGCCCGGTCGACCCGCGCTCCAACGCCGAGGCCTGGGCGCGCAACCGCCGCGTGCAGTTCATCATCACCCGCACCCGCGTCGACGGGCGCACCACGGCGGTTGTCGGCTGCCCCCGCGGCCGTCAGTACGTCCCCGCCTCCGTGGGCGCCCCCGCCCGCAGCGACCAATAGTCGTCGCAGGCGTCTGTACAAGACCCGCGCGATGCGATAGTTGGGCGTCCATGAGCTCCCCTCAAAATCCGCGGGCCCGCCGGAAAGAGAAGCACCGTCGGCGCACCAAGGAAGCGCGTCTCCGCCGTCGGGCGGCAGCCGCTGCGACCCCCGCGCCCGCGACCACCTGATTCTTCTCTCAACCCACCAACCACGACCCCCCTCGTCCCACGCTCCCGGCGCACAGTCCAGAAGGGGGGACGAGAGGGGTCGTGACGTTTCTACCGTAGCAGCGGTCGTGTGACGCACCGGTGGCGGCGGTCGCAAGCCTGCGCGACGTCAGCGTCTCGGCGCGTGCAAGGGGGGTGGCTGGGCGGGTATGGTCGCGCCGCGAACGGGTGACACCGCCGCTGGAGGAACGAAGATGTCGTCGACCCTGACTCGCCGTGAACTGTTGCAGTGTGTGGGCGCCGCGGGCCTCGTCGCTGCGGGCTGCTCGGATGACCCGGCTCCGCCGGTGGTCGACGCGGCGGTGGCCGACGCTGCGGCAGACAGCGGCGCGGTGCCCGACGTCGGCTTCGACGCGGGCAAGGTGACCGTCGACGCGGGCGTGGACGCGGGCGTGGACGCGGGCCGAGACGTGCCGCGCGGGGACGCCGAGACGCGCAGCGGGACGGTGTTCCTGCACGGGGTGGCGAGCGGCGACCCGCTGGCCGACGCGGTCATCCTGTGGACGCGGGTGACGCCCCCGGCGGGCGTGAGCGGCGACGTGATGGTCACCTGGGAGGCCTCGCGCTCGGTCGACTTCGCGGCCATCGCGGCGATGGGCACCTTCACCACCAACGCCGCGCGGGACTACACCGTGAAGGTCGACGCCAGCGGGCTCACCGCGGGCGCGACCTACTACTACCGCTTCCGCGCCAACGGGATGACCTCGCCCATCGGCCGCACCCGCACCACCGCCACCGGCGCCCTCGACCGCGCGCGCCTCGCGGTGGTCTCCTGCTCCAGCCTGGCGCACGGGTACTTCCACACGTACCGCGCGCTCTCCCGCCGGCTCGACCTCGACGCCGTGGTGCACCTCGGCGATTACATCTACGAGTATGGCAACGATCAGTACGGCAACGTGCGCCAGTACGACCCGGCGACAGAGATCGTCTCGCTGAGCGACTACCGCCGGCGGCACGCGCACTACAAGCGCGACGCCGACCTGCGCGCGGCGCACCAGCAGCACCCCTTCATCACCATCTGGGACGACCACGAGTTCGCCGACAACACCTGGGAGGGCGGCGCGGAGAACCACAAGCCCATGAGCGAGGGGGCCTGGGCCGCGCGCAAGGCCGCCGCCGAGCAGGCGTACTTCGAGTGGATGCCCATCCGCGAGCAGTCCGACCGGCGCATCTACCGGCGCATCCAGTTCGGGTCGCTGATCGACCTCGTGCTGCTCGACACCCGCGTGTGGGGCCGGCAGATGCAGACCATGGGGATGAGTCCCCCCTTCCGCGACCCCGCGCGCACCCTCCTCGGCGCGGCGCAGGAGCAGTGGTTCCTGGAGCAGATCACCACCTCGCGGGCGACCTGGAAGCTCGTCGGGCAGCAGGTGATGATGGGTCAGCTGCCGCAGTTTCTGAACACCGACGCCTGGGACGGCTACCCCGCGGCGCGCGCGCGCTTCTTCTCGCTGCTGCGCACGATGCGCATCAACGACGTGGTGGTGCTCACCGGCGACATCCACACCTCCTGGGCGATGGACCTCACCGAGACCCCGACGGACGCGGCCACCTACGACCCGATGACCGGGCGCGGCTCGCTCGCGGTGGAGTTCGTCACGCCTGCCGTCACCTCCCCGGGCTTCCCGCCGGGCATCGTGACCAACACGGCGGCGACGCTCCTCGCCCGCAACACGTACATGAAGTACTTCGACCTCGTGCGCCGCGGGTTCATCATCCTCGACGCCACGCCCACCCGGCTCCAGGGCGCGTTCTTCCACTACGAGCACGGCGCCACCTTCGTTCCCGACGCGGTCACCGAGGCCTTCTCGGGCGCCTGGTCGACGGTGCCCGGGCGCAACCACCTGGAGCGCGACTCCATGGCCGCCACGCCGCGCCCCGACCCGGCGGCGGCCGCGCCCGCCGAGGTCGCGTGAGGCGGGACAAAATCTCCGCGCGCTCGTAGTCTCCCGCCGCGCCACTGCCATGTTCACAGCCCACGATTTTCGCGCCGCCCGCCGCGGCGCGCTCACCGCCCTCGCCATCGGCAACTTCGACGGGGTGCACCGCGGCCATCGCCACCTCATCGACCGGGTGAAGGACGCCGCGCGGGCCCTCGGAGGCGAGTCCGTCGCGCTCACCTTCGACCCGCACCCGACGCGGGTGCTCGCGCCCGACCGGGCATCGCCGCTGGTCGTCGGCCTCGACCGCAAGCTCGAGCTGCTCGTCGAGACGGGCGTCGACGCCACCGTGGTGCAGCGCTTCGACCTCTCGTTCGCGTCGCAGTCGCCGCTGGAGTTCGCCGAGCACGTGGTGCTGGGCCTGCGGGCGCGCGAGGTCTTCGTGGGCGAGGACTTCCGTTTCGGGCGCAACCGCGAGGGCAACGGCGCCACGCTGGTCGCGCTCGGGGCGCAGCTCGGGTTTCGCGCCCACGTGGTGACCCCGCTGGAGGAGGGGGCCATCCCGGTGAGCTCGTCGCGGGTGCGCCGGGCGCTGGCCGACGGCGACCTCGGGCTGGCGAAGCTCCTCCTCGGGCGCGACTACGACCTCGATGGGCTGGTGATCACCGGGCACCGCCGCGGGCGCACCCTGGGCTTCCCTACGGCCAACCTGGCGACGGAGTGCGAGGCGCTCCCGCGGGACGGGGTGTACGCCGTGCGGGTGAGCGTTCTCGGCCCCGACGGGCCAAAGGACCACCCCGCGGTGATGAACCTCGGGTCGCGGCCGACCTTTCGCGCGGGCCGCAGCCTGGAGGCACACCTCCTCGACGCGGACGTGGACCTCTATGGGCGCACGCTGCGGGTGACCTTCGCGGCGCGCCTCCGGGACGAGCGGCGCTTCGACGGGATCGACGCGCTGCGGGCACAGATCACGGCGGACGTGGCGGCGGCGCGCGCGGCGCTGGACACTTGGGAGAGGACGACATGAGCGGAGCGATCGACGAGGCGGTGACCTTCGAGGACGAGGACGGCGAGGCCAACGAGCTGCCGACGGAGTTCGCGACGGCGACGATGGGCCACGTGCTGCTGGGCCAGGGGCGCCACGACGCGGCGCGGGAGGTGTTTCGCGCGGCGCTGGCGAAGGACCCGGGGGACCTCGAAGCCGCCCGGGGCCTGCGGATGATGGGCGAGCCCGTCGCCGAGGGCCGGGTCGCGGTCACCGTGCTGGCGCACGCGGTCGACCCGACGACGGTCTACGCGCGCTGGTCCGACGGGGGCGTCGGGCAGGCGCTGGTCGTGGTGTCGCTCTGGGTCGACGGGGGGAGGCTGCGCCGCGACGAGCGCGAGGAGGCCCTCGCGCCGGGCGCGGGCGAGGCCTTCGTGCGAGGCCTGCGGCCCGGGGCGTCGCACCACCTCGCGGTGGGTCGACGCACGGAGGAGGGCTTCACGCCGACCGTCACGATGGGCCCGGTCCTGACGCCCGGCGCGGCGCCGAGCGAGCGGGTGGCGACGGAGCTCCTGCCCGTCGGCCGCCGGCCCGACGCGACCCTCTTCGAGGAGGCCCTCGACGCCTGGCAGCGCACCGTCATGCCGAGCTCGTAGCGCCCAGCCGCCACCACCACCCACCGCCACCCCCGCCGCCACCCCCGCCGCCATCCCCGCCACCCTGTCGGTGCGCGAAAGCCACTGCATTTCGAGCGTTCGATCTCTGGCATCGGCGCTGCAGTCGCTGGCGCCATGACGCGCTCTTGCCGCCTGCTCCTGGCCCTGCTTTCTGCCCTGCTCGTCGTGCTCGCCGCGCCCTCCGCGCGGGCTGACGAGGTGTCATGGCTGGCCTCGCCCGTGGTCTGGGAGGCGACCCGCCGAGCCGTACTGCGGGCCGGCCTCGACGACGCGCCCGTGCGCTCCCTCGCGCGGCGGGCGCGGGCGGCGGCGTGGCTGCCGGACGTCTCGCTGCACACGGCGCGGGGCCTCGGCGCGAACAGCACCGTCGTCACCAACGTCAACGACCGCCTGGCCATCGCGGAGTCGCTCAGCTTCGACGTACGCCTCAGCTTCGACCTCGACCGGCTGCTCTTCGACGGCCACGAGGTGGCGCTCCTACGCCTCGCGGCCCAGCGCGCTTCGCAGCGCCTCGCCCTCGAGGGCAGCGTCGTCGACCTGCTCGCGCGGCGCGAGGCGCTGCGGCTGAGGGAGGCCGCCGTCGATCTCTCGGCGCCGCCGGACATCGACGCCCTCGTCGAGCGTGCGCGCCTCGAGGCCTCGCTGGAGCTGATGACCGGGCGCTCGGCGGTCGAGCTCCTCGCGGCCGGGCTCCCGCGGCGGTAGGCCCGGACCACCGCCGCCGCGCTACGCCGCCGTCCGCACCCGACCGTCGCTGACCAGGCGCACCGCGCCGCGCATCGTCCACGCCCCATCCGCGGCGAGCGACACCTCGACCTCCATCCCGAACTCCCCTTCGCCTTGCAGCGCATAGCGCGCGTCCGCCGCGAGCACGCCCTCCCGCGACTGCGACAGCGCCCACGGCGCCAGCGCCAGCGCGCAGCCCGTGCCGTCCCACAGGCCCGACGGGCTCCCCACGAAGCGCCCCTCGCGCCCGCCGCCCTCCGTCGCCACCACCAGCGCGCCCACGTGCTTCGCCTTCGCCATCACCCGCTGCCACGCCTCCGGGTGCAGCCGAACCCGCTCCAGCGCTGCGCGTGGCCCCACCGGGACCACCAGCACGTTCACCCCGCAGGAGCCCGCCAGCACCGGGCGCGCGTCGTCGAGGTCGCCGTCGCCCAGCCCCAGGGCCGCCGCCACGGTGGCGCGGTCTTCCACGGCGCGCTGGCCCAGCACCGGCATCGGCAGCGACGCCGTCCAGGTGTCTCCCGCGGCGCGCACCGCCGTCGCGGTCACGCCCATCTCCACGGTCAGCCCGCGGTCGTGCACGGCGGCCGCGCACCACGCCGCCTCCATCGACAGCGGGAGCTCCCTCGTCGGAGTGAACACCCGCAGCCGCCGCTCGCAGTCGTCGCGCCGCGGGGTGACCTCGAGCACCGTCAGCGGCGCCCCGAGCCGTCGCGCGAGGCGCTGACCGTCCACCCCGTCGAGGGCGGGGTCGTCCACGTAGGCCACGCGCGCCCCGACCCGCGCCCCGCCACCGGCCTCGAATACCCGCACGCGCATCGCTCAGGTCACCAGCCGGCCGTAGTGCCGACCGATCTCGCGCAGACCCTCCTCGACGGTCACCCGGGGCGTCCAGCGCAGCACGTCGCGCGCCTTGCGGGTGTCGAACGAGCCCGCGCGCAGCACGTAGTCGATCGCCGCGCGGGTGAAGGGGGGCGTCGTCCCGGTGAGCCGGGCGCCCGCCTCGATGGCGCCCGCGAGCGCGCGCGCCGCCACCCGCGGGAGCGACACCTTCGGGGGCGTCAGCCCCACGGCGTCGGCGAGGCGGCCGAAGTACTCGCCCATGGTCATGTGGTGGTCGCCGTCGGTGAGCACGAAGGCCTCGCCCTTCGCAGCCGGCGTCGCGAACACCCGCATGAACCCGTCGACGAGGTTGGCGACGTGGAGGTGCGCGAAGTGCCCGCGGCCGCCGTCCACGAGGATCATCTGTCGCTTGCGCAGCAGCTCGATGGGCCGCACCACCCAGGGGACGCTGCCGACGCCGTAGACGTCCCCCGGCCGCACCACCGTCACCGGCGCCCCCTGGGCCTGGAAGCGCCTCGCCACCAGCTCGCCGCGCGCCTTCGTGGCCGTGTACGGCGGGCCGTCGGTGACGATGGGCGCCCCCTCGGTGGCCATGGGCCCGGCGTCCTGCCCGAACACCACGATCGAGCTCACGTGGATGGCGTGCTCGAAGCCCGCGTCGGCCAGCGACTCCAGCACCCACTCGGTCCCGGTGACGTTGAGGGCCTCGAAGTCCTCGGCCGGGCCCCAGTCGCCGACCTTCGCCGCGAGGTGCACGGCGCGGGTCGCCCGCGACGACTCCACGGCCCGGCGGACGGAGACGCGGTCGCGCAGGTCGCAGCGCACGAAATCCACGCCGGGCGGGAGGTTGGACGGCGGGGCGAGGTCTGCTGCCACGACCTCGCAGCCCGCCGCGGCGAGCCGACGAACGAGGTGGGAGCCGATGAAGCCCCCGGCGCCGGTGACGAGGTACCGACCGGCCGGAGGGGGAGGGGGGGGAATGCTGGCGACCATTGGGGCTTCCTGACCAGCGACCTTATCAGCGGTCATGCCCGGACCGTGAACCAACCTGCGAAGGATGATAGAGGGCGGTCATGGAGTCCCTGGGTCGCGGTGTGCGGTCGACGTTGGCGGTGGTCCTGGCCGTGCTCGCGGGCTGTGGCGGCGCCCGGGGCGGCGGCGGTCCGAGCGAGATGCCCGACGTGCCCGCGGTGCGCGGCGACGACGGCGCGCCGGTAATCGACGCGGGCGCTCCCCCCGTGGACGTCGGCGTCGCGGTCGACCTCGGCGCGCCGGTCGATCGCGGCGCACCGATGGACGTCACGGGCTGCGTGGCCTCCGGGGCCGAGGGCAGCCCCGTGGCGTGCTCCGACAGGGTCGACAACGACTGCGACGGCTTCCGCGACTGCACCGACCCCGAGTGCGACCGCTTCTGCAACGACGCCGGCGCGGCCGTCGACACGGGCTGCACCCGCAGCGGCGACGAGGGCTCCAACGCCGCCTGCGCGGACGGCCTCGACAACGACTGCGACGGCTACACCGACTGCAACGACTTCAGCTGCTCGATGAGCCCCGCGGTGACCCTCTGTCCCCGCGACGCCGGCCCGCCCGACACGGGCTGCGTGGTGCGCGGCACCGAGGACAACCCCGCGGCCTGCGCCGACCGCATCGACAACGACTGCGACGGCTACGTCGACTGCATCGACTTCAACTGCCAGCGCCCGTCGGTGCCGCTGTGCCCCTACGACGGGGGCGTGCGGGTCGACACGGGCTGCTTCGCCACCTCGGAGAACACCAACGCCAGCTGCGGCGACGGCGTCGACAACGACTGCGACGGCTACACCGACTGCAACGACCGGAGCTGCACCAACACCTGCGTGGTGACCGTGTGCGTGTCGACGCGCGACGCGGGCTCGTGCGTGTGCCGCGGCGCCGAGTCGACGGCGAGCGCGTGCAGCAACGGCGTCGACGACGACTGCGACGGCTTCGTCGACTGCGCCGACTTCGACTGCTCGATGAACCCCGCGCTCTCGCTCTGCCGCGACGGCGGCTGAGGGCGCCGTCAGGCGGGCGCGGACTCCAGCATCTCGCGGAGGATGCGGTTCCAGTTGGCGCGGGGGTGGAGCTGCGCGAGCACCGCGAAGAGCCCCACTTGCATGCGCCCCACCATCACGAAGTCCGGCGGGATGGCCATCGTCTTGGAGCGCGACGGGATCCACCCCGCCGCCTTGCCGATGTCCTTCGCCGTCCGCACCCCGCCGCGCACCGCGTCGCGCAGCATCGCGCGATCGATGGTGACGTCCTCGTCCCTCGCCACCATGGCCGCCGTGGCGATCATGTTGTCCTGGTGCAGCCGGCGCACCTCGGGGTCCATCCGCTCCATGCCGAAGAGCTCGCTCGATCGCTTGCGCCACTCGTCGTAGCGGCCCGTTACCAGCATCATCGCCACGTCGCGCCACTGCCGGTAGAGCGCCTCGGGCAGCACCTTCACGCTCCCGAAATCCAGGAAGGCCACGGTGCCGTCGTCGGTCACCAGGTAGTTGCCCGGGTGCGGGTCGGTGTTGAACACCCCGCGGCCCATGGCCATCCCGAGCGTGAAGCGGAAGATCGCCTCGCCCACGCGGTTGCGCAGCTCCTGCGAGCCGTTCTCGGCCACGTCGCGCAGCGTGCGGCCTGGGACGTAGTCCATGGTCAGCACGTTCTTGCCCGTGTGGGTCTTGTACGGCCGCGGCACCATCATCCCCGGCAGGTCGGCCACCAGCGCGCGGAAGCGCTCCTGGTTGTCGAGCTCCTGGGTGTAGTCGAGCTCCTGCGCGATGTGCCGGATGACCTCCTCGAAGCCGCCGCGGGTGTCCGCGCCGGGCGCCAGCATCGCCACCATCGGGCGGAGCGCGTCGAGGTTCTTGAGGTCGCTGGTGAGCGCCTGGGCGATGGAGGGGTACTGAACCTTCACCACCACCTCGATCTCCCGGCCGCTGCCGTCGGGGTCGAGGATGGCCGCGCGGTGCACCTGCCCGATGCTCGCCGCCGCGAGGGGCGCCTCGTCGAAGCGCACGTACGCCTCCGACAGCGGCCGCCCGAGGCCCCGCTCGATCTCCGCCTTCAGCTCCTCGAAGCTCACCGTCGGAGCCTGCGACTGCAGCGCCGCCAGGGTCTTCTGGTAGATCTCCGTCGCCTCCGGGGGCAGCAGCCCGTCGACGTACGACACCGTCTGCCCGACCTTCATCGCGAGCCCGCGCAGCTCACCGAGGGTGCGCAGCGCCCGCTCGGCGGAGGCCTTGAGCACGGCCACGTCCATGGGCTGGTCGCCCTGGCGCAGCATCCGCCCGGCGACGGAGGGGAGCTCGGTCGCGGCGAGCTTCATCAGCGCGTAGCCGCGAGCGATGCGACCCTTTGGGAGTTCGTCAGACAATGGTTGGTTCTCCGAAGCGCTCGGGCCGTTCGCCTGCCGAGACGGCGTCATCGTGAGATGCCGCGGAGGGGCGGTCGAGCGCGCGAGCGACCGCACTCTACCCGATCGGCCGCGATCGCGACCACCGCGGTGCCAGCGCCGCGGCCGCGAGCGACCACGGCCCCCCAATGCTCCCGGCGCGGTTGATTCTCCGGGCGTCCGACCCGACGATCCGCACCGTGCCCGAGACCCGCGCCCGAATTCTTCGCCGCTTTGCCGTGGCCACCGTCGCCTACAACCTTGCAGTCATCGTCTGGGGCGCCTTCGTGCGGGCCACCGGCTCGGGGGCCGGCTGCGGCGACCACTGGCCCATGTGCAACGGCGAGGTGCTCCCCCGGCCGCGCTCCCTGGAGATGCTCGTCGAGTTCACCCACCGGATCACCTCGGGCGTCTCGCTCCTCGCCGTGCTGGCGCTGGTGGTGATGGCCTTCCGCTGGACCCCGCCGGGCCACCCCGTGCGCCGCGGCGCCGTCTTCTCCGGGGCGCTCATCGTGAGCGAGGCCCTCCTTGGCGCGGGCCTCGTTCTCTTCCGCCTCGTGGCGGGCAACACCTCCATGACCCGCGCGTGGTTCGGCGCGGCGCACCTCGTCAACACCTTCGCCCTCGTCGCGGCGCTCACCCTCACGGCGTGGTGGGCCTTCGACCACCGCCGCCTCGCGCTTCGCACCCGCCCCGCGCTCTCCGCCACCCTCGCCGTCTCGGCCGTGGCCACCATGGCCGTCGCCGTCACCGGCTCCATCGCCGCGCTGGGCGACACGCTCTTCCCCGCGCGCTCCTTCGCCGAGGGATACGCCCAGGACTTCAGCGCGGGCGCCCACCTCCTGCTGCGCCTGCGCATCTGGCACCCGGTGGTCGCGCTCGGCGCCACGGCGGCCCTCATCGCCAGCGCCATCGCGGGCTTCGCGGTGACCCGCCGCCCGGCCGCGCGCCGCTACGGCATCGCCCTGGTCGGCGCGGTGGTGACGCAGCTCGCCCTCGGCCTGGCCAACGTGTTCCTGCTCGCGCCCGTCGGGCTGCAGCTGCTCCACCTCCTCGTGGCCGACCTCCTCTGGGTGACCCTGGTGCTGCTCGCCGCGAGCGCCCTGGAGCGCGATCCCGACCCCGTCGCAGCCTGACTCACCGCGGCCGTGGAGCTGTGCTATCCCCGCGGCCATGTCGACCCTCCCCATCGCCGTGCTCAACGAGCATCCCGAGTGGCAGAAGCGGCTCTACGCCGAGCTCAGCCGCCGCGACATGCCCTTCGTCGAGCTCCCCCTGCACGACCATTTCTTCGACCCCTCGACGCGCGAGCGCGCCTACTCGATGGTCATCAACCGCGCCTCGCCCTCGGCGTGGAAGCGCGACCACGAGTCCGCGATCTTCTTCGGTCAGGCCGCCCTCGCCTACTACGAGACCACCGGGGCCCGGGTGGTCAACGGCACCGGCGCGTACCTGCTGGAGACCAGCAAGGCCCTCCAGGCGATGCTGCTCGCGCGCCTCGGCATCAGCACCCCGCGCACCCTCGTGGCCAACCACGCGGCGTCCATCCTGGCCGCGGCCGACCGGCTCGAATACCCCATCGTGGTGAAGCCCAACATCGGGGGATCGGGCGCGGGCATCGTGCGCTTCGACGACCGCGCGGGCCTCGAGGCGTGGCTCGCCAGCGCCCCCGGCTACGGGGTCGACGGCGTGGTGCTGGTGCAGGAGTTCCACCCCGCGCAGGACGGGCACATCGTGCGGGTGGAGATGCTCGGCCAGCGGCACCTCTACTCGGTGAAGATCTACCCCGACTCCACCGACTTCAACCTCTGCCCCGCGGACATCTGCCAGGTCACCCCGGGTCAGCCCCCGCCCGTCGACACCGCCGGGCAGAGCGACTTCGAGCTCTGCGTGGTGGCCGCGCCCGCCAAGAAGCTCCGCATCGAGCGCCACGACGAGGCCGCCGAGGTGGTCGAGAGCGCCCGGGCCATCATGGCCGCGGCGAAGCTCGACGTGGGCGGCATCGAGTACCTCACCTCCACCCGCGACGGGCGGCGGTACTTCTACGACATCAACGCGCTCTCCAACTTCGTGCGCGACGCCGAGGACATCGTGGGCTTCGACCCCACCAAGGTCTTCGTCGACTGGATCGTCGCCGAGCTCGCGACCGCGGGCTGATCAGCCGACCCACACGCCGGTGCACTCGGGCACGCGGCTCCACCCGTGGGCGCGCACCTCCTCGACCATCGCCTCGCCGAAGAAGAAGCTGCATCCCTGCGGCGGCCTCCTCGACGCTCGCGTCGCCGTAGTCGGTGCGCAGCACATGGCGTTGGAGCCCCCAAGGTCGACTCCAGCCATTGCTGATATCCGACGAGCTTCGGCGAGGAGCGCGGGGAGGGCGCCGTCGATGTCCTCGGCGGAGACCATCGCGTCGTAGCGGGCGGGGTCGTGGAGGTACACCCGGGCGTAGCCGGCGGAGCTCATGGCGCGGCGGCTCGCACGGCTCCGGGCGGAGATCACCCGCCGGGGGTGAAGGTGAAGGGGAAGTCGAAGCCCACGCTGCCGCCCTCGGGCACCGGGAACACCAGTCCCCGAAGGCGCCCGGTGACGCAGGTGCCGACGGCTGGCGCGGCGGGGAGCCCGGAGGTCGACGCGGTGGTGATGCGACCGCTGGTGCCGATGGTGAAGCTCACGGTGAGGCGACCGGCGAGCGCGGGGTTGTTGCGCAGCTCGCGCTCGTAGCAGGAGCGGATGCCGCCGAGCTGACCGCGGATGATCCGCGCCACGCTGCTGGGGTCGACGGTGCCTTCGCCGTCGCGCTCCACGATCTCGCCCGGCTCGGTGCGGAACACGATCACCCGCGCCCGCACCACCTCCGGGCCGGTGCCGATCTCGTCGCCGGTGGAGCGCACCAGCGTCGCTTCGCCGAGCGCTCGTCCCCCCGGCGGACCGCCCGGGTTGGCGATCGCGCCGCGCTGCACCCCGGCGCGGCCGGTGGCGGGCGTGATGCCGCTGCAGTGGGCGAGGTCGTCGCGGGTGCCGGTCAGGAGCCCGCCTTCGGCGAGGGCGTCGCGCGCGTTGCCGCGGCCGGTGGCGTTGAGGCCCGTGAGCGCGGCGAACTCGGCGCTGCTGCGGGTCGCGTTGGCGACGGCCTGCACGGCGCGGTCGGCGGCGGA
>CAIOSS010001111.1 GCA_903860995.1 uncultured delta proteobacterium
AGGGCGAGGCCGGTGACTGCAGGCCTGGGCGGGTGCTCCCCTCGGAGGGCGAGGCCGGTGACTGCAGGCCTGGGCGGGTGCTCCCCTCGGAGGGCGAGGCCGGTGACTGCGGGCCTGGGCGGGTGCTCCCCTCGATCGGCGAGGCCGACGGCTCCGGGCCTGGGCGGGTGCTCCCCTCGGAGGGCGAGGCCGACGGCTCCGGGCCTGGGCGGGTGCTCCCCTCGATCGGCGAGGCCGGTGATCGCAGGCGTGCTCACGGTGTGCGACGACCGTGGGCGGGTGCTCTCGCTCGACCTGCGCACGGGCACGGTGCTGCGCGACCTGCGGGTGTAGCGACCCGGAGCGGGCGATGAGCGAAGACGGCGGGCCTTGGGGGTCGCGAGGCCGATGCCCCGCGCGTCTATACTCCCGCGGGCGATGCACACTCCATGGACCGGCCTGTGGGATGACCCCCTCTTCCGCGCGCTCGCCATCGTCGGCCTGCTCGTGAGCGTCGGGTCCTTTCTGCTCTTCGCAGCGCCGCTCACCTGGCTCGCGTGGCGCGACCCGCCCTCCCTCCGCCGATACCGCATCCAGACGCGACGGCCGCGCGCGCAGACCCTGCTGCTCCCTGCCATCGGCCGCTGGCTGGTGAACAACGCCGCCCTCGCCGCGGTGATGCTCGCCCTCTGGCCGTGGATCCGCCCGGGGCGTGTGCACCTCGGCGCGCTCCCGGCGCCGTGGGTGGTGGCGGCGCAGGTGTTCGTCTTCGCAGCGCTCGATGACTTCCTCTACTACTGGATGCACCGCGCCCTGCACACGCGCTGGCTCTTCAAGCGCGTGCACGGCATCCACCATCGCATCCTGACGCCGTGGGCCATCACCGGGCACTCCATGCACCCGCTGGAGTTCGTGGCCACCGGGCTGCTGATGCTCGCGGGCCCGGCGCTGCTCGGCGCGCACGTCGTCACGGTGTGGACCTGGATCGCCCTGCGCCAGTGGGAGGCCGCCGAGGGCCACTGCGGGTATGACCTCCCGTGGTCCCCGTCGCGGCTCTTCCCGGGGAGCGACGGGGCGCTGCACCACGACGCCCACCACGCGAAGATCCAAGGCAACTACGCGGGCTTCTTCCCCCACTGCGACCGATGGTTTGGCACCGAGGTGGAGGGCTACGAGCGACTGCGCGCCCCGCGCGGCGAGGGCTGACCGATGGCCGACACCGTGGTGATCGCCAACCCCGCCGCGGCGGCCGGGCGCGTGGGACGCGAGCGCGGGGCGCTGCGCGCGACGATCGCCGACGCCCTCGGGCCGTGCCGCTACGTGGAGACGGCGCGCGCGGGCCACGCGACGGCGCTGGCCCGCGAGGCCGTGAGCGAGGGCGCCGCGCGGGTGCTCTCCCTCGGCGGCGACGGCACCCACCACGAGGTGGTCAACGGGCTGATGCAGCACCCCGACCGGGCGCGGGTCACCTACGGCGTGCTGCCCGCGGGCACCGGGGGCGACCTGCGGCGCACGCTCGGCGTGTGGACGCTCGCCGACGCGCTGCGGGCGATCCGCGACCGCCCGGCGCGCCCGATGGACGTGGGCCACGCGGCCTTCGTGCGCGACGACGGCGGCGCCGGGACGCGGTGGTTCGTCAACCTGGCGTCGTGCGGGGTGAGCGGCCTGGTCGACCGGCTGGTCAACGCGTCGAGCAAGCGCCTCGGCGGGCGCGCGGCCTTCTTCGTCGGGACGCTGCGCGCGCTCGCGCAGTACGAGCCGGCGCGGGTGCGGGTGATCGCCGACGGGCGCGACCTGGGCGAGCACGCGCTCGCGACGCTGGTCGTCGGCAACGGCCGCTACGCGGGCGGCGGGATGCTCTTCTGCCCGGACGCCCGCCTCGACGACGGCGAGCTCGACCTGGTGGTGATCCCCCACGCGGGGCTCGTGCGCTCGGCGATGCGCACGCCGAGCCTCTACCGGTGCACGCTCACGGCGTTGCCCGGGGTGATCACCGCGCGGGTGTCCGAGGTGACGGTCGAGGCGCTCGCCAACACGGCGTACCTCGACCTCGACGGGGAGTCGCCGGGGCGCGCGACGGCGACGTTCCGGGTGCACCCCGGGGCGCTGCGCCTCGCGGGTGCGCCGGTGGGGGGTTAGGACCCATCCCGTCGGCCTTGACACCTCTGTCGGCGTACCGCGTCATCCGACGATGACGCGACGACCGCCGACGCCCGATGCTTCTCCCCGCCGACGACTCGTCGCCCTGTGCCTCCTCGGCCTGGCCTGGACGGTCTCCGCGTGCTCCCTCGGGACCTCCGTCGTCGGCGGCCCCCCCGACGCCGCCAGCCCCCTCGACGCGGGCTCCGACGTCCCTGACGCCACCGTCACCAACGACCTCGCCGACGCCACCGACCTCGGCGGCGACCGACCCGTCACACCCGACGCCCCCGACGCCCCCGACGCCCCCGACGCCCCGATGGCCTGCCGCGCCAACGCCGACTGCGCGAGCGACCCCGGCGGCGCCGTCTGCGACACCGCCAGCGGCCGCTGCGTGCGCTGCGTCCCCTCTGCCGACACCTGCCCCGCGGCGCAGCACTGCGACCCGATGACCTTCGTCTGCATCGACGGCTGCCGCAGCGACGACGGCTGCGCGGCCCCGCCCGGCGCCGACGGCGGCGTCCCGGGCGACGGCGGCGAGGTCGACGCCGGCGACGCCGGGGTGCCCGCGCGCGTCTGCGACGTCACCGCCCACGCCTGCGTGCAGTGCCGCACCGACGAGCACTGCCCCGGCGGCATGCTCTGCGTGGGGCAGGTCTGCGTGATGGGCTGCAGCGCCGCGCGCGCCTGCCCGGGCACCGCCACCTGCTGCGACGGCGCCTGCGTCGAGACGCAGACCAACACCGGCGCGTGCGGGGCCTGCGGGCGCGCCTGCGCGGTCACCAACGGCTCGCCCGCGTGCGCGGGGGGGCGCTGCACGGTCGCGAGCTGCACGGCGCCCTTCGCCGACTGCAACAATGATCCCGCCGACGGCTGCGAGACCGACACCTCCGCCAGCGGAACGCACTGCGGCATGTGCGGCCGCGCCTGCTCCTTCGCCAACGCGGCGGGCGCCTGCGCCAGCGGCACCTGCGCCATCACCGCCTGCAACGAGGGCTTCGCCGACTGCGACACCAGCCCCGCCAACGGCTGCGAGACCGACACCCGCAGCGCCGTGACCGCCTGCGGGATGTGCGGCCGCGCGTGCTCCTTCGCCAACGCCGGGGCCACCTGCGCCGCGGGGGCCTGCGCCCTGGGCGCCTGCCGCGCGGGCTTCGCCGACTGCGACGCCAACCCGACCAACGGCTGCGAGGCCGACCTCACCACCACCGCCGCGAGCTGCGGGATGTGCGGGCGGGCGTGCGCCTTCCCCAACGCCACGGCGGTGTGCACGGCCGGAGCGTGCGCGCTCGGCACCTGCGCCGCGGGCTTCGGCGACTGCGACGCCAACCCGGCCAACGGCTGCGAGGTGACCCTCGCTGCCAGCGCCGCGCACTGCGGGGCCTGCGGTCGGGCGTGCGCCTTCCCCAACGCCGCGGCGACCTGCGCGGCGGGCGCGTGCACGCTCGGGGCCTGCAACCCGGGCTTCGCGGACTGCGACGCCAGCCCGGCGGACGGCTGCGAGGTCGACACGCGGAGCAACGCGTCCAACTGCGGGGCGTGCGGGCGGACGTGCGGCTTCCCCAACGCGGCGGCGGTGTGCACGGCGGGCGCCTGCGCGCTCGGGGCCTGCGCGGCGGGCTTCGCGGACTGCGACGCCAACCCGGCCAACGGCTGCGAGGTCGACACGCGATCGAGCGTCGATCACTGCGGGGCGTGCGGCCGGGTGTGCAGCACCGGGCGCTGCGCGGCGGGGGTGTGCGACCGCGGCGGCGACGGCTCGGACGGGACGCTCAACGTGGTCACCGCGACGACGCTCGCGCCCGCGGCGACGCCCCTCGTGGCGGACGTGGCGGCGGGGGGGGGCACCCTGCGGGTGATCAGCGCGGCGGGCTTCGCGGCGGGCAACGAGGTGCTCGTGATCGCCATGCAGGGCGCCGACGCGGGGCGCTACGAGTTCGCGCGGGTGAGCGCCACGACGAGCAACACCCTGACGCTGGCGGCGGGGCTCGCGGGCGCCTTCCAAGGGGCGACCGAGCGGGTGCAGGTGGTGCGGGTGCTGCGCTACGACGCGCTCACCGTCGCGGCCGCGCAGACGCTCTCCACCACCACATGGAACGGCTCGACCGGCGGCGTCCTCGCCGTGCGGGTGTCGGGCGCGGCGACCATCGCGGGCAGCCTCGTGGCGAGCGAGCGGGGCTTCCGCGGCGGCGCGGGCGACACCGGCGGACGGATGTGCGGCGCCGGGGCGCAGGGCGAGTCGCCGACCGGCGTCGGGGCGCGCTCGACCGCGGCCAACGGCGGTGGCGGCGGAGGCGGTGGCGGTGGGGTGTTCTGCTGCGAGGGCCCGGGCCAGTCGCCCGGCGGCGGCGGCGGCGGGCACGGC
>CAIOSS010001112.1 GCA_903860995.1 uncultured delta proteobacterium
CGGCGAGGCCGAAGGTGCGCAGCCCCCGCGCGCCGCGCACGTAGCGGCCCTGCGTGGCCTCGCGGATGAGTTCGAACACCACCACGTCGACGCGCTTGAGCATGGAGGTGAGCACCACGCCGGGCATCTCGTCGTGCTGGTCGGCGTCGACCCCGATGGCGCGGGCCCCGAGGCGCCGCGCGGCCACGAACACCCCGTGCCCGGTGCTGCCCGACGCGTGGAAGAGCACGTCGGCCCCGGCGGCGATCTGCGACGTGGCGAGCTGCGCCCCGCGCTCGGGGTCCTTGAAGGCCGTTGGGGTGCTGCCCGCGTAGGCCGCGAGCACCCGGCACGACGGGCACACCGCGCCGACGCCCGCGCGGTACCCGGCCTCGAAGCGGCGGATGAGCGGGATCTCCATGCCCCCGACGAAGCCCACCGCGCTCCGGGCCGTGCTCAGCCCGGCGGCGGCGCCCACGAGGAAGGCCCCCTCCTCGTCGCGAAACTTGAGCCCCACGACGTTGGGCGGCACCTCGCCCCGCTCCGGCGGCGCGTAGTCGACGCACGCGAAGCGGACGCCCGGGTGGTCCCGCGCCACCTCGTCGACGTCCCGGGAGAACACGTAGCCCACGCCGATCACGCGGTCGAAGCCGCGCGCCGCGAAGAGCCGCAGCGCCCCCGCGCGGTCGTCGCCGTCCGCCGGCTCGACGTATTCGACCGTGACGCCCAGCTCCCGTCGGGCGCGCTCGAGGCCCGCCCACGCGGCGTCGTTGAAGCTCTTGTCCCCGCGGCCCCCCACGTCGAACACCAGGCCCACGCGCAGGGGGCTACGCGCCGCCGCCGGGGCGCCACCCCCACCGCGCTGAGGCAGCAGCACGGTCGCCAGCGCCAGGGCGATGAGCAGCCACGGCCAAAGCATCGACCCTTCGTTGCGCCTCACCGGGCGCAATGGGTACCACAGCCCGCGGCCGACGATGGCGCCGGGCGCGTTCGGCGATGCATCGGAGGGGGCTTCTGGATTATCGTGACCTCCGTCCTCCCATTCACCTCGATGGAGCGTGCTCGTTGATCGCAGTCGGTGACCCCCTCGGCAAGCGTTTTACGGTCTCTCGGGCCCCCGACGAAGAGCGCACCGGCGAGCTCTTCGAGGTGATCGACCGGGAGGCGGCGGCGGTGGCGGCGCAGCTCCTCGGGTCGAGCCCGAGCGCGACCGAGCACCTGGCCGACCTGCGCCCGGTGCTCGGGGCGGTGCCGTCCAACAGCTCGCTCCTGCGCCCGCGAGAGATCACGATGAACCGGGCGTCGCTGCCCATCGCGATCTTCGGCGTGGCGAGGCTCACGCCGGTGCGGGCCCGCCTCGGCGAGGTGGTCGGCGCGCTCGGCAAGCCGGGCGCCGTCGCCGCGTTGCTCGCGTGGTTCGCCGTCATCGCCACCGACCTCGACCGGGTGCACGCGGCGGGCATCTGCCACGGCGCGATCAGCCAGCGGTACCTCGTGTGCCCCGTCGACGGCACGGTCGCGCGATGCGTCCTCGTGGGCTTCGGCATCGACGCGCTCGCCCGCCGCGCCGCGCCCGACCTCGCCGCCGCCACGCCCCGCAAAGACCTCGTCGACCTCCTCTCGGCCCTGCATGACCTCTTCATCAGCCAGGGCATCACCCCCGAGGGCGGAGCCGGGGGCAAATGGAGCCTCCTCCGGCACTCGTCGCAGCACGGCGAGCACCCCGCCCTCGCGTCGGGCACCGAGCTCGGCAAGACCCTCACC
>CAIOSS010001113.1 GCA_903860995.1 uncultured delta proteobacterium
AGCACGACGTGATCATCCTCCTCGACTCCATCACCCGCCTCGCCCGGGCCTACAACACCGTGGTGCCGGCCTCCGGGAAGATCCTCTCGGGCGGCGTCGACGCCAACGCCCTCCACAAGCCCAAGCGCTTCTTCGGCGCGGCCCGCAACCTGGAAGAGGGCGGCTCGCTCACCATCATCGCCACGGCCCTGGTCGACACCGGGTCGCGCATGGACGAGGTGATCTTCGAGGAGTTCAAGGGCACGGGCAACAGCGAGATCCACCTGGACCGCAAGCTCATGGAGAAGCGGATCTTCCCCTGCCTCGACATCAACAAGTCGGCCACCCGGAAGGAAGAGCTGCTGCTCCCGGAGTTCACGCTCCAGCGCGTGTACCTGCTGCGCCAGCTTCTGCACCCGCTCAACGTCATCGACTCGATGGAATTCCTGCTCGACAAGGTGACCCGCACCGAGAGCAACCGGGAGTTCCTCGAGTCGATGAACCAGTAGCGCCTGCGCGGGCGCCTCGCGGCGCCGCAGCTCCTGCCCCCCCCCGCTGCCTCATCGGGGTGATCGCGCCCACGCCCCGATCACCCCGATGGTTGACGCCACCCTGAACAGGCGTTGTAACTACCGCCCTCCTGTCGCGGGCCACCGCGCGGGCATTTCTTCCCATCGCCGCTCCTCACAGGAGGTCTTCTGACCGTGAACACGACACCGCGTTGGCGGCGCCTCGGCGCCACCCTGGGCCTCGGCCTGGCCCTCTCCTTCGCCGCGCCCGCGCAGGCCACCGTGGCCGTGCAGCTCTCGCGCGCCGAGCTCGTGGCGCAGTCCGACCTCGTGGTGCGCGCGACCGTCGTCGGCGTCACCAGCCGGTGGAACGAAGACCACTCGCAGATCATCAGCCTCACCACCCTGCGCGTGGGCGAGGTGGTCAAGGGCGCCAACGTCGAGCCCGAGCTCGTGCTCCGGCAGTTCGGCGGCGAGGTCGACGGGCTCGTCTCGCGCATCGCGGGCAACCCCGTGCTCGCCCCGGGCCAGGAGGCCGTGCTCTTCCTCCGCCGCGGCCCCGGGGTCGTGTACCTCACCGGGCTCGCGCAGGCCGTGTACTACGTCGACCCGCCGGTCGGCGGCGTCGCCGTCGTGCACCGCGACCTCGCGGGCATCACCTTCGCGCGGCTCACGTCCGGCGCGCCGATGCGCCTCTACGAGGCGCCCGCCGAGCCCGTCGAGACGCTCCAGCACCTCCGCGTCGACGTCCGCGCCCTCGCCGGAGGTACCCCTTGAGCCGCGCCCGCGACCTCCGCGTCGTCTGCCTCGCCGCCCTCTCCGCCGCCCCCTCGCTCGCCTCCGGCTACGCCCTCAGCGAGGCCCGCTGGAACCCCGCGGCGCTCCCCATCCGCTACGTGGTCAACGCCTCGTCGGCGCCCACCACCATCGGCGGCGCGGCCGCGATCAGCGCCATCGACGCCGGCATGACGGCCTGGGCGGCCCCGGTGTGCACCCGCTGGCGCACCACCAACGGCGGCGCCACGGCGGCCACCCGCGGCCAGGCCGGCGACCGGGTGAACACCTTCCTCTGGATCTCGGGCGCGTGGCCCGCCGAGCTCGGCCCCCCCAACAGCGTCATCGGCGTGACCACCCCGGTCTGGACCAGCGGCGGATACGTCATCGACGCCGACATCCAGTTCAACAACGTGGGCTTCACCTGGAGCACCGACGGCCGCGCCCGCACCGTCGACACGCAGTCCATCGCCACCCACGAGGAGGGCCACTTCCTCGGCCTCGACCACTCCGCGCAGTCCAGCGCCGTGATGTACGCGTCGTACTCCGGCGGCATCAAGCGCAACCTCACCACCGACGACCAGGCCGGCGTGTGCGCCCTGTACCCATCGGGCATGGGCAGCCCCGACGCGGGCGTCGTCCCCGTCGAGGACGCGTGCAACCGCTACACGTCGTGCGCGGGCTGCACCCCGGTCAACAACTGCGGCTGGTGCAACGCCACGGGCCGCTGCGTCACCTCCACCCAGTCGGGCCCCGTCGCCGGGGCGTGCAGCGCCGGCTTCGTCTGGCAGCCGCGCGACTGCGCCACCGTCACCCCCGTCGACGCCGGGCCCCCGCGCCCCGTCGACGCCGGCGCCGCCACCGACCCCTGCGCGGCGCAGACCGCCTGCGGCGCCTGCACCCCCTACGCGGGCTGCGGCTGGTGCGGCGCCACCAGCCGCTGTCAGCTCGGGTCGAGCACCGGCCCGACGGCGGGCGCCTGCGCCACCGGATGGTCGTGGGAGCCCGGCGACTGCACCCGCGGCTCCGCGGCCTTCGGCGAGCCCTGCCGCACGCCCACGGACTGCGCCTCCGGGAGCCTCTGCGTGGGCAGCAGCGCGACGACGGCGTTCTGCTCGCGCACCTGCACCGATGACTGCACCTGCCCCCGCGGCTACTCGTGCAACGCCCGCCTCGACACGGGCCAGACGGTCTGCGTGCCGGGCACGAACCGCTGCGCCATGGACTCCGGCAGCGTCGTCCCGCCCCTCGACGCGGGCGGGATCGTTCCGCCCGACGTGGGCACACGGGTCGATGTGGGCGTGCGGGTCGACGTCGTCGCGAGCGTCGATGTCCAGGGCGCCGTGGACGCTGGGATGAAGCCCGACGACGCC
>CAIOSS010001114.1 GCA_903860995.1 uncultured delta proteobacterium
TCGGCGACCACGCCAACTACGGCGGGATGCTCATCAACTACTCCAACCCCGCGGCGGGCTACGCGCTCGACAACCTCACGATCGTCCGCAACGTCTGGAACCGCATCCAGGGGCGCTACCCCGAGTTCTCCCGCGAGAGCGTCGGGGCCGGCGGCACCACCATGCACGTCGAGCTGACCAACAACCTCATCTGGGACCAGCGCTACTTCATCGACGTCAACCCGACCACCATCTCGGGCACCAACGACGGCGCGGCCCTCTACTACCAGATGAACTGGGTGGGTAACTCCTCCTTCGCGCCCGCCAGCAACCACTTCGGCACGATGTGGCTGCAGCCCTCGGGCACCGGCACCACCGCGTACTTCGCCGACAACCGCTCGAACCTCTGGCCGAGCCGCGCGGACTGGGACCTCAACTACTGCTGCAGCGACTACAACGGCGGCGCCAACCCCCGCCCCGCCTGGGGCCGCACCACGCGCCACGCCTTCCCCGCCGTGACCGTGCTCCCGGCGAGCGGGGTGCGCGCCAACGCCCTCGCCAACGCGGGCGCCTTCCCCCGCGACCCGATGGACCGCCGCCTCATGGGCCACGTGGCCGCGGGCACCTTCGACAGCGCCTCGATCAACACCAACCCGGCGAACGACGCGCTGCGCCTGAACTTCACCGGCGCCGGCCCCGCGGCCCCGGTCGACGCCGACAGCGACGGCATGCCCGACGCCTGGGAGCGCGCCCATGGCCTCAACCCCGCCGTGGCCGACCACAACGGCACCGCCGTCTCCGTCTCCATGACCGGCGTCGCCGGGTACACCAACCTCGAGTGCTACCTCAACGAGCTCGCCGTCCTGCGCGTCCGCAACAACGCCTGATCGCTCCCACCGATCGTTGATTCCCGCCTAAAGAGGCAGGGGCCCCGTCCAGGCGACGGCGGCCCCTGTCGCCTTTGGGTCAGGGCTTCGGCGGCAGGGCGTCGCGGTAGATGCGCGCGGCCATCGCCGACGCCAGACCACGCGGGGTGAAGCGCAGCAGGAGGTCGTTGAGCACGTTGAGCGCCCCGGGGATGACGAAGCGCTCGCGCCGCAAGAGCCCGCGGACGGCGCGGCGGGCGCAGACGTCGGCGTCCATCATCCCGACGTCGCCCTTCTTGAACTTCCGCGCGGTGCCCGACTTCTCGCCCATCTCCGTGGCGATGCCGCCCGGGACGAACACGGTCACCGACACGGGCTCGCCCACCAGCTCCTCGCCGAGCGCCATGCCGAAGTTGTTGAGAAAGGCCTTCGTGCCCGAGTACGCCGCCTGGAAGGGCGTCGCCGTGGTGCCCGCGACGCTGGAGACGATCATCACGCCGCCGCCGGGGCTCTCCGTGAGGATGTGCTGGGCGAAGCGCTGCGTGAGCCACACCACGCTCGTGACGTTGGTCGCGAGCATGGCGGAGAAGTCCTCGAAGCCGTGCTCGAGCCCGCGGCCGAAGTACGTGACGCCCGCGTTGAGGATCGCGGCGTGGATCACCCTCCCCCGCGTGGCCTCCTCGAAGGTGCGGGTGACGTCCTCGCGCCGGGTCATGTCGGCCTGGATGCACTCGACCTCGACGCCGTACGCCGCCCGGAGCTCGGCCGCGAGCGCCTCGAGGCGATCGAGCCGGCGGGCGACCAGCACCAGGTGCCCGCGGTGGTCGCGCGCGACGATGCGGGCCATCTCGAGCCCGAGGCCCGACGACGCCCCGGTGACGAGGGTGTACTTCCCAGCGAGCGCCAGCTTCTGCATGGCCCGGGCTGATACGGGCAACGGGCGAGCGGCGTCAACGGGGCGGGAGATGCCGCCGCGGCCGGGCGGTGCGTGACGCCCGACGCCGAGGGCGCTATGGGCCCTCGATGATCAGGTTCGGATTCGACAACTCGTACGCACGGCTCCCTGCACGCTTCTTCGCGCGGGTGCTCCCGACGAAGGTGCCAGCGCCCCGGGTGCTGAGGGTCAACCGCGGGCTCGCCGATCTCCTGGGGCTCGACCCCGACGCGCTCGCATCGCCCGATGGGGCGCAGCTGCTGTCGGGCAACGCCGTCCCGGAGGGCGCCGAGCCCATCGCCCTCGCCTACGCGGGTCACCAGTTCGGCGGCTTCTCGCCGCAGCTCGGCGACGGCCGGGCGATCCTGCTGGGCGAGCTCGTCGGGAAGGACGGCCACCGACGCGACGTCCAGCTCAAGGGAGCCGGGCGCACGCCGTTCTCCCGCGGCGGCGACGGGCGCGCGGCGCTCGGCCCCGTGCTGCGCGAGTACCTGGTCAGCGAGGCCATGGCGGCGCTCGGCGTGCCGACGACGCGCGCCCTCGCCGCGGTGACGACGGGCGCCGCGGTGGCCCGCGACGAGATGCTCCCGGGGGCGGTGCTCACCCGGGTCGCGGCGAGCCACATCCGCGTGGGCACCTTCGAGTTCTTCGCCGCGCGCGACGACCGCGAGGCCCTCGAGACCCTCGCCGCCTACGCGCTCGCGCGGCACTACCCCGACGCCGTGGGGAGCGGCAACGACGCCCTGGCGCTGGTCGAGCGCGTGGTCGCCGCGCAGGCCGAGCTGGTCGCCCGCTGGCTCGGCGTCGGCTTCGTGCACGGGGTGATGAA
>CAIOSS010001115.1 GCA_903860995.1 uncultured delta proteobacterium
CGCAGCGGTGCCCGCGCGCCCTGGCCCGGACGACGCGTGCCAGCGCGTGGTGAACGTCCGCTTCATGGGCCTGCGCCGGGTGAACGCCGAAGACCTCCAGGACTCCGTGCGCATGCGCACCGGGGAGTGCCTCGACCGGGCCCGCGCCGCGCGCGACGCCCGCACGCTGTGGGACCTCGGGTTCTTCCGCGACGTGCGCGTCGGCGTCGAGCGCGCCGAAGGGGGCGTCGAGGTCCGGTACCACGTGAGCGAGCGGCCCACCGTTCACGCGGTGCGCTTCGAGGGTTACGACGACGTCGACGAGGACAAGCTCCGCGAGACCATCGACATCCGCGACGGCTCGGTGCTGTCCGAGTCGGCCATCCGGCGCAACGTCCAGAAGCTGCTCGACCTGTACGAGGAGAAGGGCTTCTTCCTCGCGCGCGTCACGCACACCGTCGAGCCCCGCACCGGCGACCGCAACGAGGTGGACATCGTGTTCCACATCGTCGAGGGCACGCAGGTGCAGGTGCGCAGCGTGCAGTTCATCGGCAACCACAGCCTCACGGACACCGAGCTCCGAGGGGTGATGAGCACCAACACCAGCGGGTTCTTCTCGTTCATCACCTCCAGCGGCACCTACCGCGAAGAGGCGTTCCGCAACGACATGGACCTGCTGCAGGCGGCCTACTACGACCGCGGGCACCTCACGGTCGAGATCGCCACGCCGCGGGTCGCCCTCTCGCCCGACCGCCGCTTCATCGACATCGTGATCCCCATCCGCGAGGGGCCGCGCTACCGCATCGGCCGCCTCCGCGTGCAGGAGGTCGATGAGGACGGCAACGAGGTCGAGCCCCTCGGCGGCCGCCGACAGATGCGCGAACGCGTGCACGCCGTGCCGGGCGAGTACTTCTCCCGCAGCATCATCGGCCGGGACATCGTGTCGGTGCAGACGCACTACCGCGACGCCGGGTACGCCAACGTCGAGGTCACCCCGGACATCCAGCCCGACACCGGGCGGCGCACCGTCGACCTCACCGTGCGCATCGTGCGCGGGCCCGTGGTGATGATCCACCGCATCGAGGTGCGCGGCAACGCGAAGACCAGCGAGCGGGTCATCCGCCGGGAGATGGAGATCTTCGAGGGCGAGCGCTACAGCGAGTCGGCCTACCAGAACTCCCGCCGGCGCATCATGTCACTCGGGTACTTCGAGCGCGTCGACCTCTCCACGGAGCCGGTCGAGGGTCACCCTGACCAGCTGGTGGTCAACGTCGAGGTCGCCGAGCGCCCGACGGGCACCTTCCAGATCGGCGCGGGCTTCTCCTCGGTGGAGAACTTCATCGCGACGGCGCAGATCCAGCAGCTCAACCTCTTTGGCCGCGGCCAGTCTCTCACCCTCCAGGCGCAGCTCTCGGGGCTGCGGCAGATCTTCTCGGTGCGCTTCGTCGAGCCCTATTTCCTCGACTCCAACTGGACCTTCGCGGTCGACCTCTACAACACGGTCCGCGCGTATACCGACTTCAGCCGCACCAGCACCGGCGGCACCCTCACCTTCGGCTACCCCATCCTCGGGCAGAACCTCCGGCTCTTCGCCAGCTACACCGGCGAGCAGGTGGGCGCGAACACCAGCACCTCCACCGGCCTCTTCGGGCAGACCACGCTTCCGTCGGCCTTCAGCAGCCTGCCCCTGGCGAACATCTTCCAGTCGGGCTTCACGAGCTCGGTCGGCCTCTCGATGGCCTACGACGACCGCGACAACCGGCTCACCCCGACGGACGGCGTGTACGCCCGCCTCGGCATCGACACCGCGGACAGCATCCTCGGCAGCCAGAACGTCTACTCCCGCATCTCGGGCTGGTTTCGCTTCTATCGCCCCCTCTTCGCGGGCGTGATCTTCAAGATGAACGTCCAGGGCGGCGTGGTGTTCAGCCAGCGCGCGCAGGGGGTGCCCATCTTCGAGCGCTTCTTCCTCGGCGGCATCTTCGACGTGCGCGGCTACCGACTCCGCACCATCGCCCCGCGCCTCCAGCTCCCCCGCTCGCAGGACCCCAACGCCGCCCTCGTCTCCAACGGCGCCGTCATCGGCGGCAACATCCAGGGGTACTACAACCTCGAGGTCGAGTTCCCGATCCTCACGGCGGTGGGCCTGCGCGGCGTGCTCTTCAGCGACGGCGGCAACGTGTTCAACACCGAGTCGCAGTACTGCGGCGCGGGCGGGACGGGCCTCGCGTCCGTGGTCGACCCCTGCACCCGCTTCCAGGACAACCCCCTCAACCTCCGCTTCTCCGCGGGCTTCGGCGTGCGCTGGCAGAGCCCCCTCGGGCTTCTGCGCTTCGAGTGGGGCTTCCCCCTCAACCGCCTCCCCTACGAAGAGTCGTCGGTGTTCGAGTTCACCATCGGCAACTTCTTCTGACGCACGTCGTCGGAGCCCGACCTCTGCGAGGCGCACCCCGAGGCAGGAGGGAGCACCCTCCCACGCCCACGATCACCGGCCTCGCCCTCCGAGGGGAGCACCGGCCCAGGCCGGCGATTGCGGGCGCGGGCGGGTGCTCCGCTCAACCCGTCACATCCCCTGCGACGCGGTACTAGGGGCCCCTCCCGGGAGGAGCCCCCCAAAGGCTCCGGTCAGCGCACCGCGACGGTGGCCTCGGGCGCGAGGCAGAAGCGCAGCCCGTTGGCCTGACGCTCGAAGAGCGGCGACGGATCGATGCCCTCCTCGGCAAGCCAGTGGCGCAGGCGGTAGAGCAGGGTGTTGAGCTCCGTGCGGCCGTTCTTCTCCCCGGGCCACACGCGCGCGCAGAGAACCTCCTCAGGGATGAGCTCGCCTGCGCAGAACGGCGCCGGCGGCTGCAGCAGGCAGGCCACCATGTCGCAGCGCCGGTCTGACAGGAGCGTCGAGTAGACCTTTCCCCCCATCGTCGATTCACAGCCTGCCCGATCGAGGGGTTCGGCACAATCCGCGGGCCGCGGAGCATAACTCCGTGATCGCCGCGGTGGAGATCTTCCCGCCTGCCGCGCCGCCCGGTCCGGCGCAGGTCGTCGGCGTGTACCCTCCGCATCCACGATGACCCCTCAACATCGGCAGCGGTCCGTGGTCGTCGCGGTGGTCGCGGTGCTGGGCTCGATCGCGGCGTACCGCGCCCTGGTGGTGACCGACCGCGACCGGGTGGAGCGCTTCGCCGAGGCGGTGAGCGGCGAGGTCACGCCCGCACGCATCGACGCGGCGCTGCGCTACGTCGACCCTGAGCGGCAGATCGTGGAGCTCACCGCCTACGAGGCGACGCAGACCTACGGCCCCGGGCAACGAGACGCCCTGCACCAGCAGGTGCGCGAGCGTCTGCGCGCGGTGGCGGGGGCGAGGTTCCGGGTGCTGCGGCGCAGCATTACGATGGGCCCTGCGAGCGCGTCGGTGTCGATGCAGCTCTTCTCCAGCGAGGCCGCTCCGACGGCGGACTATGTGCTGCGTAAGCACGGCGGCGACTGGCTGGTGGAGACGGTGCGCGTTCGGTGAGCCGTCGCATGGACGCGCCCCGCCCCGCCCCCTCCGACCCATCGGGCGGTCGGTGGCCGAGGGACGAGCTGACGGTCTGGCGAAAGGCTCTGACGCGATGGAGGCGCTCGCCGTGACGCCCGCCGTGCCATGGCTCGCTCGCGTTCGTGGCCTTCTAGCGCGACTGGCGGGTGCTGCTGACCGCGAGCTCGGTCGTCGCGATCAACCACCTCACCCGCGGCGCGCCCTCGCGCTCATCGGATGGGTGGTCTTCGAGGACATCTCCCTGATCGTGTCGTGCGTGCGAGGCCGTCGGGGCTCTGCGGGAGGGCGCGGGGATCCGCCGGGGGACGCCCGGCGGCGGGGCGCAGGGTGGGGTCAGCTGTTGCTGCGAACCCGCAGGACGGCGAGCTCGTTGAGGTAGCACTCGAGGTTGGTGTACCCGGCGACGCCGGTCATGGAGACGGAGACGGCGGTGCCGTTGTGGTCGGCCACGGCGGGGTTGAGTCCGTGGGCGCGCTCCCAGGTGTCGGGCATGCCGTCGTTGTCGACGTCGGCGGGCGCCGCGGGGGCGCTGCCCGTGAAGGCCGGGAGCAGGGCGTCGTTGGCCGGGTTCACGTTGATCGCCGCGGTGGCGAAGGTGCCCGAGCTCACGTTGCCCATGAGCCGGCGGTCCATCGGGTCGCGGGGGCAGGCGCCGGCGTTGGCGACGGCGAAGGCGCGGACGTTCGCGGCGGGCATCGCCTCGGCGGTGGGGAAGTCGTGGCGCGCGGTGCGGGCCCAGGTCGGGCGGGCGCCGGCCTCGCCGTTGTAGTCGCCGCAGCAGCGGTTGAGGTCCCAGTCGGCGCGGGCGGCCCAGAGGTTGGAGCGGTTGTCGTTGAAGTAGGCCGAGGTGCCGGTGCCAGTGGGCTGCAGCCAGATCATCCCGAAGTGGTTGGTGGACGGCGCGAACGAGGAGTTGCCGACCCAGTTCATCTGGTAGTGGATGAAGTCGCCGTCGTTGCCGCCGGAGATGTTCCGCGGGTTGACGTCGATGAAGTAGCGCTGGTCCCAGATGAGGTTGTTGACCATCTCGACGCGCATCGTGGTGCCCGCCGCGGCCGCGCCGCTCTCGCGGGAGAACTCGGGGTAGCGCCCCTGGATGCGGTTCCAGACGTTGCGGACGATCGTGAGGTTGTCGAGCGCGTAGCCCGCCGCGGGGTTGGAGTAGTTGATGAGCATCCCGCCGTAGTTGGCGTGGTCGCCGA
>CAIOSS010001116.1 GCA_903860995.1 uncultured delta proteobacterium
ATGATGGCGCGGGTGCACATCCACCACGTGGTGCCGACCCTGGGCGCGCTGCTCTCGGGCGCGTGGGAGTACCGCTACCTCCAGCGCTCCATCGCGGCCTTTCCGCCGGCCGGGGAGTTCGCGGAGGTGATGCGCGCGAGCGGCCTGCGGGTCGAACGCGCCGAGCCCATGACCTTCGGCGTGGTGCACCTCTACGTGGGCGTGCGCGACCCCGCGGCCTGACCCGATGGACGCCTCGTCCGCTCCGTCACCGCTCCGCGTGTGGCTGCTCGCCACGCGCCCCGCGACCCTCACGGCCGCGCTGTCTCCAGTGATGGTCGGCGCCGCCGCGGCCTGGCGCGCCTCCGGGGGCGCTGCCTACCGCTGGGGCGCGGTCGCCGCGGCCCTCCTCGGCGCGATGTTCATCCAGGTGGGTACCAACCTCGCCAACGACGTCTTCGACTTCGAGAAGGGCGCCGACACGGCCGAGCGCCTCGGCCCCACGCGGGTCACCCAGGCCGGGCTGCTCACCCCATCGCAGGTGCGCGCGGGCATGGTCGTCTCCTTCGCCCTCGCCACCCTCGCGGGCGTGTACCTCACGGCCATCGCCGGGTGGCCCATCGTGGCCATCGGCGTCGCCTCGATCGCCTCCGGGGTCGCGTACACCGGCGGACCGTACCCGCTCGGGTACAACGGCCTGGGCGACGTGTTCGTCTTCCTGTTCTTCGGGCTCGTCGCGGTCGGCGGCACGGCCTTCGTCGCGCTGGGCACGGTCCCCCCCCTGGCCCTGGCGCTGGCGGTGCCGGTGGGCGCCCTCGCCACCGCCGTGCTCGTGGTCAACAACGTCCGCGACCACGTCACCGACGTGCGCGCGGGCAAGCGCACCGTCGTCGTCCGCTTCGGGCGCCGCTTCGGGGTCGCGGAGTACGCCGCGTGCTGGCTCGCCGCGCTCGCCGTCCCGGTCGCCCTGGCGCTCTCCCGGCGCGCGCCCTGGATGCTGCTCCCGCTCTTCACGCTCCCGCTGGGCGTCGCCCTCGCGCGCAAGGTCGCCACGCTCGAGGGTCGTCCCCTCAACCCCGTCCTCGGCGCCACCGCCGGCGCGCTCCTGCTGCACTCCCTCCTCACGACGGTGGGTCTGCTGCTGGGCTGACACCGCGGCCTCCCCGCGCTGGACTTCCACGGCGGCCCGCGGTGTACGATCGCTCCCCCATGCGCGCCTACTGCGATGATCGCGCCGCCGCCCTCGCCCTCGCGGCCACCCTCCGGCACGAAAACGACCTGCTCCGCGCCGAGAACGAGCACCTCCGCGAGCTCATCGACCCGGGCGCCGGTCGCTGGCGGGGAGCCTTCGCGCAGCTCTCCAGCGCCATCGCGGTGACCCTCATGCTCCTCGGGGCGATGGTGGGCGCCGGGGTCATCGTCGAGCACACGGCCTCGGCAGCGGAGGCCAACGTGTCCCGCGCCGACGACCTCGGCGCGCGCCTCGCGGTGGTCTCTCCGCACGAGGTGGTCGAGGCGGTGCCGCCCGCCACCGCCGCGCCCGCGCCCGCTGCTTTACCCGAGCGGGTATGCGCCCCCGCCGCACCGCACCGTCACCACCGGCGCCACGGGCGCCACCACCGTCGGCATCACCGTCACCACCATCAGGCCTGACGCGCCCGGCGCCGCCGCGCGACGCCCAGCAGCACCGCGGCCAGACCGGGCCCCCACCCCGGGGCGAGCCCGGTACTACGCGCGCCCGGCGCGCTGCACACGCAGTTGGCACCCGGGTCGTCGACCAGCAGTTCGACGTCCGGGCCGCCGAGGTCGCGCGGGACGTCCTGGAGCCCCGCGTCGCGCCCGCCGTCGAGGCTCACCCCCACGTCGAGCATCGGGGTACCGGCGTCGCGCGGAGGCAGTCCTGCGTCGGGGCGCACGCCCGCGTCCATCACCACCGGCTCACGGCACTCGCCGGCCGTGCAGGCCCCGCGGTTGGGGCACACCGCGCCCGCGCAGGCGTCGCGGCAGGCGCCCGCCGCGCAAAAGAACCCCGCCGGGCAGGACACCGTCGCGCAGGCCATCGGGCGGCAGCGGCCGTCGGTGAAGCACGACTCGCCCGCGCCGCAGCGCCGGCACGGGCACCGCGTCTGGCAGACCCCCGCGACGCACACCTGGTCGCCGTCGCAGGTGAGGCCCGCGCAGGGGTCGACGCAGCGGCCCACCCTGCAGACCTGGTTCGTCGGGCAGGTGACGCCCTCGCAGGGCTCGCGGCACACCCCCATGCGGCACACCCGGCCCTCCGGGCAGGTCACGGCGGCGCACGTGTCCTCCACGCAGGTGCCGCGGTCGGAGCACACGAAGCCCGGGCCGCACCCGAGCTCCTGGGTGCAGCGCTCGAGGCACACGCCGCGGTCGCACACCTGGCGCGCGCCGCAGAGCCCGTCGCCGTCGTCCACCATCCCATCGCAGTCGTTGTCGAGCCCGTCGCAGCGCTCGGCCGAGGGGCCGGTGTCCCGCACGCACGCGAGCATCCCGCTGCGACACTGCCGGACACCCCGCGCGCACACCCCCCGCTCGCCGGTGTCGCAGGGCGCGCCGCCGCCGGCGCACACCAGGTTGTCGACGATCATCAGGAGGTCCTGGAAGTCGTTGTCGCCGCCGTTGAAGAGGTCTTCCCAGGCGAAGTAGAAGGCGTTTGGGGTGGCGCGCGAGTCGTAGATGAGCAGGTGCACGAAGCCCATCGAGACCTCGCGGTCGGGCTGGTACGCGCGCTCGGAGTAGTAGACGTACGGCGGCGGGGTGCGGAGGTAGAAGCCGATCTCGCCGCCGCTCCACAGGGGGTTGGAGCGAAAGTCGAGGGTGGCGGTGAAGCCCTCCGGGGCGCTCGGCCCGACCAGCTCGTGGAGCTCGCTCGCGGTCGGGGCGCGGCCCGCGACGACGTTGTACCAGCCGAAGGCGTTCTCGTAGCCCGAGTCGCGGGCCACCACGGTGAAGCGGATGGTGCAGCCGGGCGTGAAGCGCTCGGGGGTGACCGCAGCGTCACGGCGCACGTCGAGCCCCACCTCCATGCGACGGTCGAGGTACTCCTGCAGCGACGGCGCGCCGTCCGCCGGGAGCGGGACGATCACGCCGTTGGGCTGCCGCACCTGCGCGCCCGCGGCGGCGGCGAGCAGCCAGCCGATCAAGGCGACGCGCAAGACGAGTAGGAGTCTCATGGCGCGATGCTTCGGGTTGCGCTCCGGCGTTGTCAACGCGCTTGTCCGAAAGGCGTTTCAACTCCTCGCGGTGGGGTGATAGTGACGTTGCGCAGAGAGGGCGTGAAGGGCGTGCACTGGCAGGCGGCGATGCTCGGTTTGTGCGGCGCTCTCGCGCTTTCGGCCCGCACCGCGTGCGCGCAGGTGGTGCCGTCGACCCCGACGCCGCCATCGCCCACCACGCCCGAGGCTGTGCCCCCGGCGCCGGACCCCGAGGGCACGGGGCGCTCGGTGAGCTTCGGCGGGTACATCGAAGCGTTCTATTCGTACAACTTCAACCGACCCTCGAGCGGCCTCAACGAGCTCCGGTACTACGACCGTCGGCACGACCTCCTCACGCTCCAGAACGTGGTGCTCAGCGCCGACTGGGCGCTCGGCCCGGTGTCCGGTCGCGTGGCGCTCCAGACCGGGATCATCACGGAGACCATCGGCACACCGGAGGGCAGCGCGCGCACGCTGGAGAGCGACCTGCTCTGGCGCATCGTGCAGGAGGCCACCGCCGTGTGGCGCACGCCGCTCGGGCTCGGCGTGACCATCGACGCGGGCCTCTACGTGGCGCCGTACACCCTCGAAGACCTCGCGGTGCACGACAACTGGAACTGGTCGTCGTCCACCCTGTTCGCCCTCTCGCCCTCGCAGGTGGCGGGCGCTCGGGTGACCGTTCCGCTCAACTGCCGGCACGAGCTCACCCTCGGGCTCTTCAACGGGTGGGATCAGGTCACCGACGATCGCACCCCTGGAAAGACCGGCATCCTCACGTGGTTCTGGGCGGGCCGCCCGACCGGGGAGGGGTGCCGCGACAACGAGGACGAAGACCTGGAGGCCCTGCGCTACGCGTCCGTGCAGTACGGCCTCGGCGCCGAGCGCATCGACGGCGCCGCCGAG
>CAIOSS010001117.1 GCA_903860995.1 uncultured delta proteobacterium
GGCACCTCGAACTGGGACGGAATCGCGGGCGCCGCGGGCAGGGGCGCGACGCCGAGGGCGGTCTTGCGCAGGGCCGCCGAGGCGGGGCCGAGGCCGGTGGCGGCGCCGGGCACGCGAGGCGCGGGGGCGGGCTGCGGGCTCACGCCGAGCGCGGTCTGTTTGAGCGCGCGCACGTCGAGGGCGCTGTTGCGGGCCGGGGGGGAGGCCGGGGGGGAGGCGTGGTCGAGGTTCCAGGCGAAGGGGTCGAGGAGGGCGGTGGAGCGGATGGACGACGCGCTCGGCGGCACCATGGGCGATGCGGCGGGGGCGGCGGCGGGCGCGGGCGCTGCGGCGGGTGGCACCTGGACGCCGAGCGCCATGGTCGACCGGAGCATCTGCGCGGTCATGGCCGAGGGCACCGCGGGGAAGCCCGTGGGCGCGGCCGGGGGCACCGCGCCACGCTCGCGGGGCACATCGGCGCCGAGGTCGGGGAGGTCCCAGCGGTCTTCGACCAGGGCGCGCGGCGGCGTGTTGGAGTTGGGCGCGTGCAGAGGCCGCGAAGCGCCCGCCGCGCCGGGCTGAAGCGTCTGGAAGGAGAAGCCCGACAGCGAGCGCTTGCGCTTGTTGGCGAGGGCCCCGCGGCAGTGGGGGCAGGCCTTTCCGATGAAGCCATCGGGCAGCGGCTGCTGACAATGCGGACACGCGCTGGGGACGCTCACACCAACCTCAGGCGCACTCTAGCGTGACTCTTCCTCGACACGACCTGATACTCCCACCGCGACCCTACGATCGGGCGATGGCTCAGCCGACCTTGCGCTCGCGCAGCGGCGACCGCGGCACCTTCGGGGGCGTCGGGCGGATGGCCCCGGGGCCTCGGAGCACCACCCGCCGGGTGCGCGCGTCGACCATCTCCGAGGGCGACGGCAGCGGCGCATACGGCGGCAGCGACGCTTCGCCGGCGATCTGCGCCAGCCCGGCGAGCAGCTCTGGCACCGCCGACACCCGCCGCGAGGCCTGCGCCGAGACCGCCGCGCGCAGCGCCGACTCCAGCGTGGTGCCGAGGTCGGGCGCGGTGAAGTCCGCCGACGCCGAGCGCGCCGGGTCGCCGGTGAGCAGCTCGGACGCGAGGGCGCCCAGCGCGAAGAGGTCGGCCCCGGGGTTGGTGCGCTTGCCGACCCGCAGCTCGGGGGCGATGTAAGGCCACACCTCGGGCGCGCGCTCGACCCGCTCGACGTAGCGGCGCGGCGGCAGCGCGGCAGCCAGGCCCGGGTCGAGCAGCACCACGGCGTCGGCGGTGACCGAGACGTTCTCGGGGTACACCGCCCCGTGGGTGGTCATGGCGTGCAGGGCGCGCAGCGCGTCGGCGACCCCGCGCAGCACGCCGAGCACCTGGTCGCGCTCCAGCCGCCGGTCGGCCGCGCGGTAGGCCCGCACGATGGAGCGCAGCGACGCGCCGTACACCCACGTCGAGGCCACGAAGATCACGTCGTTGTCGACGCCCACCTCCACCGGGAGCGACGCGTTGGGCAGCGTGCGCCCGCAGAGCTGGCCGTAGCGCTCGACGAACTCCCGCCGCTCGGCGTCCCCCACGAAGAGCGCCGCGGGCAGCACCTTCACGGCCATGGTGCGCCCGGTGGGGTCGTGCGCCCGGTACGTCGTCCCGAGCGGGCCCGAGCCGTGCGCCTCGAGGATGCGGTAGCGCCCCACCACGCGGTCGCCCGACGCGTACGGCGCCGCCGGGCGGGCGAGCGTCTCGATGGTGAGCCCCGGCGCCTTGGGGAGCACTGCCCCGCACCGCAGGCAGCGCCGCATCGAGGGCGTCACGCGGCTCTGGCATTGCGGGCATCGCATCGGCGGCTCCCGCACGCTACCACGTCCGCGCGGGCCCCGCGCTTGACGTCGCGGGCGGGGCCGTGCGACCCGACGAGGCACCCCATGCGAACCCACCGCGCGCGCCTGCTCCCGCTCCTCCTGGCCGGGCTGCTGTCCCCCGCCGCGCCCGGCGCGCAGCCGCGCCCCGCGCCCGCCACCGACGCCGGTCCCTCCCCCGCGGAGGCCGCCCGCCGCGCGCAGGCGGTGGCCCGCGTGGGCGACCAGGCGATCACCGTGGGCGAGTTCGAGGACATGCTCAACGAGGCCCCCGGCCCGGTGCGCCAGCGCTACCTCAACCCCACCGAGCGCCGCGCGTACCTCGAGCACCTGGTGACCACCTACCTGCTGGCCGCCGAGGCGCGCCGGCAGGGGCTCGACCGCAACCCCGAGGTGTCCGCGTCGGTGCGGCGCATCCTCTCGCAGCGCCTGGAGCAGCGCGCCGTGCTCGAGGCCGTGACCCCGGAGTCCGTCCCGCAGAGCGAGGTGGCGGCGTACTACCAGGCCCACCTCGCGGACTACCAGCAGCCGGAGTTCCGCCGCGCCACGGTGATCATCACCGCCGACCGCGAGACCGCCGCGCGGGTGGTGACCGACGTGCGCGCCGCCCGCGGCGACCTGCGCCGGGTGCGCGAGCTGGTGCGCCAGCACTCGGTCGACGAGCCCTCGAAGGCCCACGAGGGCGACGTGTTCTATTTCCAGCGCAGCGGCGCGCCCACGGGCGACGGCCAGGCCCTCGACGCCGCGCTGGCCTCGGCGGTGTTCGGCCTCGCCCGGGAGATGGACGTCACCCCGCAGCCGGTCGCGCTCGCCAACAACCGCTTCGGGGTGGCGGTGCTCACGGGCACGCGCCCGGCGCTCCGCCGCGAGGTCACCGACCCGGGGGTGGTGGCGACCATCCGTGGCTTCCTGGTGCGCGACCGGCGCGCGCAGCGCACCGCGGCGCTGCTCCAACAGGCGCGCGATCGGCTGCACCCCGAGGTGCACGAAGACCGCCTCGGGCTCATCAACCTGCCGCCCGGCGAGCTGGGCAACCTCCCGCCCTTCGACCCGCACTCCACCGCGCACCCCAACACCCACTGATGCCGACGCTGCGCGCGCGAGGGCTGCGCAAGGCCTACGGCGACTGCGTGTCGCTCGACGGCGCCTCGCTCGACCTCGCGCCCGGCCGGGTGCACGCCCTCGTCGGCGAGAACGGCGCGGGCAAGAGCACCCTCATCCGCTGCCTCTGCGGGCTGGTCGCCGCTGACGCCGGGAGCGTCACGGTGGACGAGGTCGAGCTCGCGCCGGGCGACCTGCGCGCGTCGCTCGCCGCGGGCGTCGGGGTGGTGCACCAGCACTTCATGCTGGCCGAGGCGCTCACCGTCGCCGAGAACGTGGTGCTGGGCGCCGAGCCCCGGCGGGGGCTCTTCGGCTGGGGCCTCGACCGCGCGGCGATGGACGCGCGGGTGCGGGCGCTCGCCGAGGCGCGCGGGATGCCCGTCGACCCGACCGCCGCCGTGGCGACGCTGGGCGTGGGCGAGCGGCAGCGGGTGGAGATCCTGAAGGTGCTGCACCGCGGGGCGACGGTGGTGCTGCTCGACGAGCCGACGGCGGTGCTCTCCCCCGCGGAGGTGGAGGGGCTGCTGGCGACGATCCGCGCGATGGCGGCGCAGGGCGCGGCGGTGCTGCTGGTGACGCACAAGCTCGACGAGGTGTTCGCGGTGGCGGACGAGATCACCGTGCTGCGCCGCGGGCGGGTGGTGCTGTCGGCGGAGGCCGCGGCGACGAGCCGGGCGGCGGTGACGGCGGCGGTGGTGGGCGACGACGGGCATACCGGGTCGGGTAAGGTGGAGGTGCTCGCGGCGGAGGCGGAGGGCGCGGAGGCGGCGGAGGCGCTGGCGGTGCGCGGGGTGCGCGGCGGGGGGGCGGGCCCGTTCACGCTGACGCTGCGGGCGGGCGAGGTGCTCGGGGTGGCAGGGGTGGAGGGCAACGGGCAGCGGGCCCTGCTGGAGCTGCTCGCGGGGCTGCGTCCCTGCGAGGCGGGGAGCATCGCCGTGGAGGGCGCGGACGTGACCCGGGAGGGCGTAGCCGGGCGGCGCCTGCGCGGCGTGGGCTTCGTCCCGGAGGACCGCGAGGGTCACGGGCTCTTCGGCGAGCTCACGGTGGCGGAGAACCTCGCGCTGGGGGACGTGGCCGTGGCGACGCGGGGCGGCCGCTTCGACGGGGCGATGGCGCGCGCGGCGGCGGAGCGGGTGATCGCGCGCTTCGACGTGCGCCCGGCGGACCCGGACGCATCGCTGGGCTCGCTCTCGGGGGGCAACCAACAGAAGGTGCTGGTGGCGCGCGAGCTGCTAACGGCGACGCGGGTGCTGCTGGTGGCGCAGCCCACGCGCGGGGTCGACCTGCGGGCGGCGGAGGTGATCCGCGCGGCGCTGCGGGCCTTACGGGCGGAGGGCGTGGCGATGGTGCTGGTGTCGTCGGAGCTGGACGAGCTTCGCGCGCTCAGCGACCGGGTGATGGTGCTGCGCCGGGGCGCGGTGGTGGGCGAGGTCGCGGCGAGCGAGGCGACGGACGCGACGCTGGGGCAGTGGATGGTCGGGGGCTGAGCGGGTCGGCCTGCGGCGCGCCCGCGGCCGTCGATCACCCGACCTTCGCGGCGGGCTCCGGCGGGCGTACCCGCATCGCCACCATGTCGAGCCGGCGGCCCGCGTCGATGAGCAGACCCACCGGGTGCACCCGCGGGAACACCGCCACGAGGTCGACGCCGCCCGCCTCGGCCCACGCGACGATGCGCTCCAGGGCGCCGGGCTCGACGTGCACGTCCGCGTCGCTGAAGAGCACCCACTCCCCGGTGGCGCGCTCCAGCCCGTGGGCCATCGCGTGCACCTTGCCCAGCCACCCCTCGGGGAGGGCCGTGACGTGCACCGCGCGCCACCCGCGCGGCCGACCACGGCATCACCGTGAGCACCTTCCAACAGATCCAGATGCTCGAGAAGCTGCGCGACGACGGGGACACCCCCGGGGACCGGGCGCGCCGACCTCGCTAGCCGCCGCGTCCGAGGCTCTTCGCGAGCTCCTCGTCCATGAGCACGGTGACCTCGCCCGTGGCGTCGCGGATGAGCTGCGCGGGCACCTTCAGCCGGTCGTCGCGGTCGTCGAGGGCGGCCTTCATCGCGGGCGCCTTCGCCCGGCCGTGCGCGATCACCAGCACCCGCCGCGCGGCCGTCACCACCGGCGGCGTGAAGGTGATCCGGTCGACGGGCGGGTCCATCTCGGGGTCGACCAGGGCCATGACCATGCGCTCGCGCTCGGAGATGGCGCCGCAGTACGGCGGCAGCGAGAGCGTGTGCCCGTCGCGCCCGACGCCCAGGAGCACCAGGTCGAGCACCGGCGGATCGCCCGCCGACGCCCGCAGCGCCGCGTCGTAGTCGAGCGCGGCCTGCTCGATGTCCATGCCCAGGGCGTACATCGGGTGCACCCGGTCGGGGTTCAGCGCCACGCGGTTGAGCAGCAGCTCCTCGGCGGCGAGCAGGTTGCTCCGCGGGTCCTGCGCCGACACCGCGCGCTCGTCGCCGAAGAACACCTCCCACCGCCGCCACTCGATGTCCCGCCGCGCGCGCAGCGCCTCGTACAGCGGCTTCGGGCTCTCGCCGCCCGTCAGCGCCACCACGAAGCGCCCGTGCTCGGCGATCGCCTCGCGGCTCCACTCCGCGATGAGCGCCGCACCCTCCGCGGCCGCCTTCGCGACCGATGCCCCGATGATGAACCTCATCCCCTACGCCTCCTCCTCGCCCACCAGGGGCGCCACCGCGCGCGTGAGCGTCGCCGCCGCCGCCAGGCTGCGCTCGAAGAGCGGGTCGCGCGTCGGCCGGTCGAGCGCCCGCGCGAGCATCTTGGGCTCCTCGGGCACGCCCATGCGCACGCACTGCGACGGCACGCACTCGCCCTCTACCTCGCCCGACCAGCAGAGCGCCAGCGGGTCTTCGAGCGCCCGCGCGACCTCCAGCTTCACCCCGGGGCCCGACATCCCCACGGTGTGCAGCGCGCCCGGGTACACCCCCGGGCGGTCGTCGCCGACGAAGCGCACGCGGCCGGGCGATCCGTCCGGGCGCTTCGCCGTGGCGACCCTCACCCCGTCGGGGTCGGTACCCCACACGGCGCCGTCGACCTTCCACCCGAGGCAGAGGGTGATCCACCCGGCGAGCAGCGCGGCCTGCGTAGGCGCGGCGTCGTCCGAGCCCGGCCGCGGGGTGAAGCCCAGGGAGACGGCGTCGATGCACGGGATGCACGCCGCCACGCCGTCGGCGTCGAAGAAGCGCGCGGTGAGCTCCTGCCAGAGCGAGAGCCGCACCCAGTTGAGGTCGAGGAAGGCCGCGCGCTCGACCCGCCAGGCCAGCACCCGGCGCAGCTGCTCGAGGTCGCGGAGGTCCATGTCGGCGCTGTGCACGAGCGTGACCTCGGCGTCTTCGGTGAGCTGGTCGAAGAGCCGGTCGTCGTCGGGCAGGTCGCCGGACCACCACAGGTGCATCGGGAGGTCGCCCCGGCGGAGCTGCCGCAGCGTCGAGGACACCCACGCCCGCGCGGCGCCGCGCACCTCGAGCGAGACGTCCTCGCCCACCGGCTCGCCGCGGCGCGACGGGTCGACGTGCAGCGCGACGCGGGCGGTGATCGACGGGGTCTCGCCGGGGTAACAGACCACGGTGATGGTGCGGCAAGGGCGCTTCGCCGCGAGGGGCACGATCGCGGCGCGCACCCGCGGGAGCTCGTCGGGCGTCGCGCAGAAGGCCACCAGGTCGAGGGTGCGCGGGCGCGCGTCGCGGCCGCCCCGCTCGGACCACAGCCGCGCGAGCTCGCGCTCCACCTTGTCGAGGGAGATGCTCACGGGGACCTCCACCGGCGGCCGTCCCGCGTGATGAGCTTCTCCGCCGCCGCGGGGCCCCAGGTGCCTGCGGCGTAGGCGGGCAGGTCCTTCGTGCCCTCCGCCTTCCAGGCGGCGAGCACCGGGTCGAAGTAGCGCCAGCTCCAGTCGACCTCGTCGGCGCGGGTGAAGAGCGTCGGGTCGCCCAGCATCACGTCGAGCAGCAGGCGCTCGTAGGCCTCCGGGGCGGCGTGCCCGAAGGTGGTGCCGTAGCGGAAGTCCATGTTCACCGGGCGCAGCACCGTGGTGGGCCCCGGGACCTTGGAGACGAAGCGCAGCGTGATGCCCTCGTCGGGCTGGATGCGCAGCACGAGCACGTTGGGCTCCGGGGCCGACGGGCCGAAGAGGGCGAGCGGGGCGGCCTTGAAGTGCACGGAGATCTCCGTGGCGCGACGGGTGAGCCGCTTGCCCGCGCGGAGGTAGAAGGGCACGCCGCGCCAGCGCCAGTTGTCGACGTACGCCGTCATCGCGACGAAGGTCTCGGTCACGCTGTCGGGCGCGACGTCCTTCTCCTCGCGGTAGCCCGGCACCCCGGAGCCCGCGACCCCGCCGTGGGCGTACTGCGCCCGCACCACGTCGGTGCGCAGGGCCTCCGGCGTGAGGGGCCGCAGGGCGCGCAGCACCTTCACCTTCTCGTCGCGCACGGAGCCCTCGTCGAAGGCCGCCACCGGCTCCATCGCGGCCAGCGTGACGAGCTGGATGAGGTGGTTCTGCACGATGTCGCGCAGGGCCCCGGCGGACTCGTAGAAGCTCCCGCGGCCCTCGATGCCGATCTCCTCGGCCACGGTGATCTGCACGTGGTCGACGTGCTGGCGGTTCCAGAGCGGCTCGAAGATGGCGTTGGCGAAGCGGAACGCCAGGAGGTTCTGCACGGCCTCCTTGCCGAGGTAGTGGTCGATGCGGAAGATCTGCGACTCGTCGAGCGCGGCGTGCAGCATCTGGTCGAGCGCGCGCGAGCTGGCGAGGTCGGTGCCGTGGGGCTTCTCGCACACGAGGCGCGTGGCGCGCGCCGGGTCGCGGGGGTCGGCGAAGAGGCCCGCGCGGTGGAGGTTCTCCACGATGATCGCGACGTCGCCGGGCGCGACGGAGAGGTAGAACACCCGGTTGCCGCGGGTGGCGCGGGTGCGGTCGAGCTCGTCGAGCCGCGCCTTGAGGGCCTCGTAGGTGGCGGGGTCGGCGAAGGTGCCGCGGACGTACCCGACCCCCTGCGCGAAGTCGTCCCACACCACGTCGTCGAGGGGCTTCGTGCGCGAGAACTCCGCCGCGCCCGCGCGCTGCTCGGCCCGGAAGTCGTCGTCGGACCACGGCCGCCGCGCCACGCCCAGCACCGAGAAGCCCGGCGGCAGCAGCCGCGCGAGCGCGAGGTTGTAGAGCGCGGGCATCAGCTTGCGGCGCGTGAGGTCGCCGGTCGCGCCGAAGATCACCACCACCGTGGGCGCCGGCAGGCGGTCGCCGAGGAGTCCCTCGCGGAAGGGGTTCATGAGCGCTTCACCGCGTGCCCCCCGAACTGGTTGCGCATCATCGCGAGCATCTTCGCGCCGAAGCTGTCGGCCTGCCGCGAGCGGAAGCGCATCTGGAGCGACAGGGTGATGACCGGCGCCGGGACGTCCTGGTCGATGGCGGCCTGCACCGTCCAGCGCCCCTCGCCCGAGTCGGGCACGTAGCCCTTGAGGTGGGACAGTCCCGGCGAGGCCTTGAGCCCGCCCGCGATGAGGTCGAGCAGCCAGCTGCGCACCACCGACCCCTTGCCCCACAGCTCGGCGATGGCCGCGAGGTCGAGCGTGAAGGGCGAGGTCTGGAGGATCTCGAAGCCCTCGGCGTAGGCCTGCATCAGCCCGTACTCGATGCCGTTGTGGATCATCTTGGTGTAGTGCCCGGCCCCCACCGGGCCGACGCGCCGGTAGCCGTCCGGCGGCGCCAGCGTGGCGATGGCGGGCTCGATGACCGCGAAGGTCTCGGGCTCGGCGCCCACCATCAGGCAGTACCCGTTGGCGAGGCCCCACACGCCGCCCGACGTGCCCGCGTCGGCGAAGCGCAGGCCCCTCGCCGCGAGCGCCGCGCCTCGCGCCTGCGAGTCCTTCCAGTTGGAGTTTCCGCCGTCGACGATCACGTCGCCGGGCGAGAGCTTCGCGGCGAGCTCGTCGATCACCGACTGCGTGATCGACCCGGACGGCACCATCACCCACACCACGCGCGGCGACGGCAGCGCGGCCACCACCGCGTCGAGGTCGGCCGCGGCGACGGCGCCCGCCTCCCGGGCGCGCTCGACCTGCGCGGCGTCGCGGTCCATCGCCACCACCGTGTGACCGCCCTTGAGCAGCCGCAGCACCATGTTGAGGCCCATCTTCCCGAGACCCACCATCGCGATGTTCATATGGCCCGCGACGCTACCACCCTCCCCGGGCGAGAACTTTCTCCGTAAGCCCACAGACCTCCGCGGCGTTCTGGCCGTCAGAGGTCCACCACCATGCGACGCACGCTCTTCTTCCTCTGTCTCGCGCTCTTCTCCTCCCTGGCGGCCTGCGCCGGCGCCCAGCGCCACGCGCGCACCCCGGACGCCCTCTCCCTCGGCGGCGACCTCGCCAACCGCTTCGTGCCCGCCGGGGCGCGCAGCTCGCTGGTCGCCCGCATCCACCTCGGCACCGCGGCCACCGACCCGTCGGTGCACCCGCCCATCAACCTCGCCCTCGTCGTCGACACCTCCGGGTCGATGGAGGGCCGGGCCATGGACGACGCCCGCGCCGCCAGCCTCGTGCTGCTCGACGCCCTGCGCGACGGCGACCGCCTCGCCGTGGTCACCTTCGACTCCCGCTCCGAGGTGATCTTCCCCTCCGCCGAGCTCGACGCCGCGCACCGCGCCGACGCCCGCCGCCGCATCGGCGCCATGCGCGCCCGCGGCACCACCGACATGGCCAACGGCCTGCGCCTCGGCGTCGAGCAGGTGGCCGCGCACCTCAACACCGCGGGCATCAACCGCGTGGTGCTGCTCGGCGACGGCGTGCCCAACGAGGCCGCGGGCATCGAGGCGATGGCGACGAGCGCCGGGCAGCACGGCATCACCATCACCGCGATGGGCCTCGGCCTCGAGTACAACGAGACCCTCATGGGCGCCGTCGCGCAGCGCTCGGGCGGGCACTTCCACTACATCGAAGACTCCGCCGCCGTCGCCACGGCCTTCCGCACCGAGGTGCTGCGCATGGAGCGCGTCGTCGCCCGCAACGCCGTCGTCACGCTCAACCCCGGGCCCGACGTGCAGATCGAGGCCGTGGTCGGCCACGAGGCCACGCGCACCACCACGGGCGTGCAGGTGTCGCTCGGGGAGATCACCGAGGGCGCCACCCGCGACCTCATCGTGCGGCTGAGCGTCCCGTCGCACCGCGCCGGATCGCCCGTCGAGCTCATCGACGCCCGCCTCGCCTGGAACGACCCCGCCTCCCCGTCGGTGCGCTACGAGCGCGACGTCTTCCTCGGCGCCCACGCCACCAGCGACACCGCCGAGATCGAGGGCGGCCGCAGCGCCGAGGTCGAGGCCGTCGCCGCGCAGGTGACCCTGGCCGTGGGCACCGTGGCCGCCATCCGCGACGCCCGCAACGGCAACGTCGAGCAGGCCGGCGCGCAGCTCGACCAGCTCCTCGACAGCGCCCGCGAGGTGGCCCAGACCCGCACCAGCGCGGCGTACCACCGCCAGGTGAGCAACGTCAGCTCGCTGCGCCGCGCCCTCGCCAGCGGCAGCCGCCCCTCCACCGCGAGCCCGAGCCGCAGCGCCGACGCGCCCGCGGCCTCGGCGCCGCCCACGCAGGCCGCCGTGAATTCCGCCCACGACGAGGCGCTCTCCGTCATCGACGGATACTGAGCCCGCTCCCCCTGGCTCCCGGCATTCCCCCGCCTGCGGCTCGCCCGCCCCCCCCTCCCAAACCCCCTGCTCCTCGACCCGACGAACTTCGCGCGAAGGTTTCCCTCGTCCCGCCGCGGGTGCGACCATCGCGGCGAAAGCAGAGGTGCCCGTTGAAGTCTGCGTGCGGTCGGATCTTGTGTGTCGTGGCAGTGGCGATGGGCGGGTGCTTCGAGGCCGAGATCGGCACGCAGCTCCCCGATGGCAGCACCCTGGGCGACGACCTCGGCGGCGCCCGCGCCGACGGCAGCGCGCTCACCGACCGACCGCGCACCGACGCCGCCCCTGCCATGGACGCCGCCGCACCCACCGACGCGACCGTGGCGGCCGACCGGGTGACCCCGGCGAGCGACGCCCCGGCGGGCTTCCCCGACGGGAGCGTGGTGCTCGCCGACGGCGCGGTGCGCCTCCCCGACGGGGCCGTGGTGGCGGCGCCGGTCAACGGCTGCGTGCCGATGGAGATCTGCAACAACGGCCTCGACGACAACTGCGACGCGCGCATCGACGAGTCGTGCCCCTGCCTCCCGGGGCAGATCCAGCGCTGTTACAACGGCGCGCCCGCGGAGGCCGGCCGCGGGGTCTGCAACCTGGGCACGCAGCGTTGCGAGGGCCCCGGGGAGTTCGGCACCTGGGGCGCGTGCGCGGGGGCCGGGTCGCCGCAGGCGGTGCGCTGCGGCGAGGGCAGGGACTGGCGCTGCAACGGCGTCATCGACGAGGGCTGCGCCTGCACCCCCGGCATGACCCGCAGCTGCTACTCGGGCCCGGCCGAGACCGCGGGCCGAGGCGCCTGCCGCGCGGGCACCTCGACCTGCGCGATGACCGAGACGGGCGCGGCGTGGGGCCCCTGCGAGGGCGAGGTCACGCCGGTGGCGGGCCAGTGCGACGGCGTCGACCGCGCCTGCGACGGGCGCCCGGAGGAGGGCTGCGCGTGCATCCTCGGGCGCTCGCGCCCCTGCTACACGGGGCCCGCGGGCACCGAGGGCGTCGGGGCGTGCCGGGCGGGCTCGCAGGTGTGCGGCCGCGCCGACTCGGGGCGCACCGCGTGGGGCGCGTGCGTCGGCGAGGTGACCCCGACGGACGACACCTGCGACGGCGTCGACCGCTCGTGCACGGGCATGGCGTCGCGCTGCGTGTGCGTCGCGGGCGCCACCCGCGGCTGCTACGGCGGCCCGAGCGGCACCGCGGGCGTGGGCCTCTGCCGGGGCGGCACGCAGCGGTGCATCTTCACCGGCGGCTCGTCGGTGTGGAGCGCCTGCGAGGGCGAGGTGACCCCCGTCACCGACCGCTGCGACGGCGTCGACCGGGCCTGCGTGGGCGCCACGACGGGGTGCACCTGCCTCGCGGGCGCGACGCGCAGTTGTTACAGCGGGCTGCCCTCGACGGCGGGCGTGGGGCCCTGCCGGGCGGGCACGCAGCGCTGCGTGGTGAACGCGGGGGCCTCGTCGTGGGGCGCCTGCGAGGGCGAGGTGACGCC
>CAIOSS010001118.1 GCA_903860995.1 uncultured delta proteobacterium
GCTCCCCTCGATCGGCGAGGACGGTGACTGCAGGCGTGGGTGGACGACTGGCTCAAGCCTTCAAGTCCCTTGTGGATAGGTACCAGGGCCGTCACTCCCCGGCCGCCGCGTCGAGGGCGGCCAGCTCCCGCCCGGCGCGCTCCAGCCTGCGCGTCTGGTGCACCATCGCCGCGACGCCGATGAGCAGCACCGCCCCGAAGCCCACCACGGCGCGCCACGGCTCGGCGGCGTAGCGCTCCCAGCGCGCCCGGAGGACGAAGGGCGCCCACGCCACCACGAAGAGCAGCATCGCCGCCGTGATGGCGCGCGAGAAGCGGAACCACCGGTGCTCCGCCGCCCGCCGCGACCGCGCGAGCGCGACGAAGGTGCGCGCGTCGGCCCCCGCGGCGGACCACGTCCCCCGGAGCGTGTGCGTGAGGTACCCCATCCAGAGCGCCGCGAAGACGAAGTTGGCCGACGCCATCACCACGAACCACGTCGCCCGCAGCCGCCCCATCATGACCACGTAGAACGCGATCAGGAACACGCACGCCAGCGCCTCCCAGAGGTACGCGCGCCGCTGCTTCCACGTCTCCCGTCGCACTTGCGCGAGCATCGCCGCCGGCGTCGCCGCGTCGCCCTCCGCGGGGCTCCCCTGGAAGTCCCGGGCCCACCCGGCCCACTCGTCGTCGCGGCTCATCGCTCGCCTCCCAGGCTGGTGCGCAGGGCGTCGCGCGCCCGGCTCAATCGCACGTTGACGTTGTTGACGGTGACGCCCAGCACCGCGGCGATCTCGTCGTGGCCGAGGCCCTCCAGCGCCAGCGTCAGCACCTGCCGGTAGGGCAGCGGGAGCTCGCGCAGCGCGGCGAACATGCGCTCGCGCCGGCGGTGGGCGTCGAGCGCGGCCTCCGGGTCGGGCGCGTGGTCGACGATGGCGCCCACCCGCTCGTCGGCGTCGGGGTGCGGACGGCGGAGGCGCTCGCGCGTGGCGAAGTGCGCCCCCTGGTTGTGGGCCACGCGGAAGACGAAGGTGCGCGCCGAGCACTCCCCGCGAAACGACGGCAGCGCGCCCCACAGCGCGAGCGCGATCTGCTGGACGAGGTCGTCCTGCTCGGCGGCGGTGTGGGCGTAGCTCGCGGCCGCGCGGCGCACGCTGGCGGCGTGCGCGGTCATCCACGCGGTGAAGGTGCGGGCGCGCGCCTCGTCGGTCACGCCCGCGAGGGTAGCGGTGTCTGGGTAGGGGACGTCGGTCATGTGCCTCGCTGCCCCGTTGGTCCCGCGAAGGGCGCGGACCTTACACGGGGCCTACGTCCGGACCGGCCTACGGCGCGCAGCGGGTGGCGATATTGTCGCTCCTCGCGGTCGCGTGGTAGGCCCATGCTGTCCGACCCAACACGGAGCATCGCCATGAGCCAGGACCTCGACCGTCGACACTTCCTCTCCACCGTCGCCGCGGGCACCGCCGCCGTGGCGCTCACGCAGCAGGCCGAGGCCCAGCGCCGCCAGCCCACCCCCGCCGCGCCGGTGAACTTCGCCGCCACGCGCCCGGCGGGCTTCACGCCGCTCTCGCACCCGGGCCAGGTCGTGCGGGTCAACAAGCCCAACTCGCTGCGCCCCGGCGGGCTCTTCCCCAAGCCCGAAGACGCCCGCGCCATGGTCAACCGCGCGGTCATCGAGCTGTCGGGCCGCCCCGACCTCGCCAGCGCCTGGCGGGCCTTCGTGCACCCGAGCGACCGCGTGGCCATCAAGGTCAACGGGCTCGGCCTTCGCAACATGGCCTCCAACAAGGAGGTCATCGAGGCCATCGCCGAGGGCCTCGTGGCGGCCGGCGTGCCGGGCACCAACATCGTCGTCTATGACCAGTGGGACAGCTTCCTGCGCTGCACGCGCGTGACCTCCCGCGGCATGCCCGCCGGCGTGCGCCTCGTGTCGCACAACGGCACCGCGCTCTCCCCGGAGACCCGCGTCGCCTCGGGCCGCACCCAGTACGCCACGGCCCTCATGGACGCCACCGCCGTCATCGGCGTGCCCCTCATCAAGGACCACTCGCTCTGCGGCTTCACCGGCGCGATGAAGAACATGACCCACGGGTCGATCAAGAACCCCGAGGCCTTCCACCGGCACCTCTGCTCGCCGCAGATCGCCGAGCTCTACAGCCACGACGCCATCAAGTCGCGCGTGCGCCTGCACGTCATGGACGGCTTCAAGGCCGTGTACCACGGCGGTCCGCGCGACAGCCCCGAGCACCGCGTGGCGCTCGAGTGCGTGCTCGCCAGCACCGACCCGGTGGCCCTCGACCGCGTCGGGTCCGACATCGTCGACCAGCTCCGCGTGGCGCACCGCATGGGCACCCTCGAAGCCCGCGGCCTGCCGCCCCGCTACATCGAGCAGGGACAGGCCATGGGCCTCGGCATCGCCGACCGCGCCCGCATCCAGACCCGCGTCGTCGCGATCTGATCCTCTCCCTCCTCTCGTCCGTCTCCGTCCCTCCGAAGTTTACACGGCGCTAACGCGGAGCCCCCCGGGGCCATGGTCCCCTGCGCCGCCATATGGCTCGTCGGACCTCGTGGCTCTCCCTCGCGGCGGTCGCCGCGCTCCTGCTTCTCCCCTCCGTGGCGCGCGCCGACCCGGCGCCCGCCCTCGACACCGGCGACACGGCGTGGCTGCTCGTCTCGTCCGCCTTCGTGCTGCTGATGACCCCCGGTCTCGCGCTCTTCTACGGCGGCATGGTGCGCAAGCGGAACGTGCTCTCGACCTTCATGTTCGTGCACTTCGCGCTGGCGATCATCACGGTGCAGTGGGTGCTCATCGGGTACTCGCTCTCCTTCGGCCGCACCCACGGCGGCCTCATCGGCGGCCTCGACTTCGTGGGCCTGCGCGGCATGGTCGGCGCCCTCCGCGGCACCGTCCCCCACCTCGCCTTCATGGCCTTCCAGATGAAGTTCGCGATCATCACTCCGGCCCTCATCGCGGGCGCCTTCGTCGAGCGCATGCGCTTCGCCCCCTACGTGGTCTTCGCCCTCGCCTGGACCACCCTGGTCTACGACCCGGTCGCCCACTGGACCTGGGCCGAGGGCGGCTGGCTCCTGCGCCTCGGCGTGCTCGACTTCGCCGGCGGCACCGTCGTCCACCTCACGGCCGGCATCGCCGCGCTCGTGTGCGCCCTGGTCATCGGCCGTCGCCGCGGCTACCCCCGGGAGAAGCACCCGCCGCACAACCTCACCATGACCGTCATCGGCGGCGGCCTGCTGTGGTTCGGCTGGTTCGGCTTCAACGCCGGCAGCGCGCTCAGCGCCAACGCCGTCGCGGCCCTGGCCTTCGTGACCACCCACGTCTCCGCCGCGAGCGCCGCCCTCGCGTGGGTGCTCGTCGAGTGGTGGCACCGCGGCAAGCCCACCATGCTGGGCTTCGTGTCGGGCCTCGTCGCCGGCCTCGTCGCCATCACCCCCGCCGCGGGCTACGTCTCCCCGGCGGCCTCCCTCATCATCGGCGCCGCGTCGGGCGCGGCCTGCTACGGCGCCGTGCAGCTCAAGGAGCGCTGGCACTACGACGACTCCCTCGACGCCTTCGGGGTGCACGGCGTCGGCGGCATCCTCGGCGCGCTGCTCACCGGGGTGTTCGCCCAGAAGGCCCTCAACCCGGGCGGCGCCGACGGGCTCCTGGCGGGCAACCCCGCGCAGCTCGGCAAGCAGATCGTCGGGGTGGTGGTGGTGGGCGCCTACTCGGCGACCATCACCTTCGGGCTGCTGAAGCTGCTCGACCGCACGATGGGCCTGCGCGCCGCCAAGGACGATGAGCTGGAGGGCCTCGACGCCTCGCAGCACGGCGAGTCGGGCTACGTGATGTGATTCAGGGCTCCGTCAGGAGCCCGATCTCCCAGCGCTCGTCGCCCTCGCGCATCGCCTCGATGAGCTCGCGCACCCGCTGGAGCACGTCGGGCGCGGCGTCGATGGGGGCCACCCGGATGCCCACCTCGACGCGGTCGGAGAGCTCCCAGATGCGGACCCCCACCACGCCGTCGACCTCGAGCACGGCCTCTTCGATGCGGCGGCTCTTACGGGTCTGCGGGGGGTCGGTGGTGTCCATGTGGCGATCCTGCTCTTCCGGCGCTGCTATGCCCCGTCGACCCCTGCTCATGCAAGAACTCCGCGCTCGGCGCTTGTCTCCACGGCCGGTCGCGAGGAATATCCGCGCCCGCCGATGGCGTTGCTTCACGAGGCTCATCGCATGCGTCGACTGCTGTTTCCCGGATTGTTGCTCTCCCTAGGCCTCGGCTGCGCGTCGTCGCGCATCCCCAACACCGACGTGCCCGACACGTCCGAGAACCGTGACGTCGTCGCGTTCTGCGAGCGCTACCGCCGCGCGGTGGAGAGCCGCGACGCGCGCGCGCTCCTCGCCATGGCGTCGCCCCGCTACTTCGAGGACGGCGGCACCCCCGACGGCTCGGACGACTACGGCCTCGACGGCCTCCAGCGCCTGCTCACGGCGTGGGCCGACGAGGTCAACGAGGTGCGCTACGAGATCCGGTACCGCCGGGTGAGCGTGTCGGACTCCGACACCCGGCGGATGAACGTCGAGTTCACCTACACCGGCAGCTACACCCTCCGGCGCCCGGCCGGGGTCGAGGCCGATGCGGCACGCAGCGGCGCGGCAGCCCCGGCGGCCGCCCACCTCTCCATCGACCCGGTGCGCGGCAGCGAGCGCGAGCAGCAGGGCGAGGACGTCTGGTACCGCCGCGTAGCCGACAACCGCCTGGAGCTGGAGCGCGAGGGAGACACCATCCGCATCGTCAGCGGGATGTGAGTCGGCGGGATTCCTGATTGTGGGGCCGTGCGCGCGGGTGGTAGCTTGCCTCCGCGCGAGCGACATGGCCGGAAGTGATGACTCCTCCCAGGGACGAGAGCCCCAGACCGACCTGACTCCGCTGCATGTGCAGGGCGACGAGCTGCGTGCGCTGCTCGCGGCCAGCGAGAAGCACGGGGTTCCTCCGGTCGACCTGACCACCCTGCGCTTCTCCCTCGCCGAGCTCGACCTGCTGCCCCTCGAGATCGCCCGGCGTCACCGGGTGCTTCCTCTGCTCGCCCGGGCCGAGCTGCTCTTCGTGGCCATGGCCAACCCCAGCGACCCGAAGGCCCGCGAGGAGCTGGAGTTCGTCTGCGGCCGCAAGCTGCTCCCCTTCATCGCCGACCCCGGGCGCCTCGGCCGGCTCATCGACGTCGCCTACGACGCCCGCGCCCGCGGCGACGACCACCTCTTCGGCGACAACGTGCAGTCCCGGGTCCCGCCGCCCCCGGCGACGCCCTCGGCCCCCGTCCCCGCGCGGGCGGCGGTCACGCTCCCCTCGCGCTCGCGCACGATGCTCTCGCACCCGGGCCCGCCGGCCCCTCGGCCCCCCTCGTCGGGTCGTCACCTCAAGGTGCCGCCCGCGCCGGGCGATGCGAAGCCCCCGTCGATGCCGCAGACGGTGCCACCGCCGCCGCAGCAGCCGCCGTCGGCCTCGGCGCCGCTGGACCCCGCTCCGACGCCGCCGCCGGCGCTCTCCCTGGGCACCCGCGCCGTCTGGATCGTCTCGGCCAACCTCCCGACGCGCGCCCCGCTCGTGCAGACGCTCTCCAACCTGGGCCACGCCACGACCGTGTTTGAGACCGCGGCGGCCTTCCGCGCGGCCTGCGACGACGTGCTCCCGGACGTGGTGTTCCTCGACTCGGCCCTGCCCGATGAGGACGGCCACGAGGCGCTGAAGTCCCTGCGCACGGCGCCCCGCACCGCTCAGCTCCCGGTCGTCCTGCTCACCTCCACGCCGACCTCCTGGCGGCGCGACCGCGACCTGCGCGCCGCGCTCGGGATCGTCGGGACGCTGCCCGCCCAGTCCCCGGAAGGGGACGTGCTGTCCCGCTTCGAGGCCGCCCTCAACCCCGCGGCGGCCGACCCGGCGACCCGCCCGCTCTCGCCCGCCGCCGAGGCCGCGCTCCAGCTGAGCACCGCGGCCTATCAGCAGGGCGACCTCGACGGGGCCATCCGGCAGCTGCAGCGCGGCGTCGAGGTGTCACCGCACTCGCACCGGCTGCACTACCAGGTGGCGCTGCTGCACGGGCGGCAGGGCTCGGTGCACGCCGCCATCGCGGCCCTCGAGCGCAGCGTCGGCCTCTTCGACGGGTTCTTCCCGGCGCTCAAGAACCTCGCGGTGCTCTATGAGCGCGTCGGGTTCGAGTGGTGCGCGGCCGACACCTGGGAGCGTGCGCTCTCGGTCGCACCCGACGAGGCGACGCGCGCGCAAATCAAAGACCACCTCGGGCTCGTTGCTCCAACCCACGGAACATGATGCCATTGACGGCCAAACGGCGAGAGATGCCCCGATGAACTTCGTCTGCGACAAGTGCAAGCAGAAGTACCATGTGGCCGACGAGAAGATCCGTGGCCGCGCCGTCACGCGCTTCCGCTGCAAGAAGTGCGAGAACGTGATCGAGCTGCGCGGCGACGCGCTGCCCGACCCCGACGCCCCCGACGCCCCGAAGCAGGCCGACGCCCCCGACTCGCGGCCGCGCCCCGCCACGATGGCCCCGAGC
>CAIOSS010001119.1 GCA_903860995.1 uncultured delta proteobacterium
GCTCGCCGGGCTGGCCAGCCGCCCCCTCGGGGCCGGCACCACCTCTCCCGCCGAGCGCTTCGGCGCCGTCGCCGCCGACCTCGGCGTGCGGCTCCAGTCGGCCCTCGCCGAGGAGCAGCTGCGCGATGACACCGTGCAGCAGGCCGAAACCCTCCGGGAGAGCGCCGCGGGCGTCTCGCTCGACGAGGAGATGGTCAACCTGTCGAAGTTCCAGCGCGCCTTCGAGGCCTCGACCCGCGTGCTGCGGGTGGCCGACGAGCTGCTCGACACCCTGATGAAGTCCTTCTGATGCGCATCACAGACAAGATGGCGCTCGACGCCGCACGCCAGGGCCAGAGCCGCGCGGTGCGGCAGTTCACCGAGGCGAGTCGGGTGGCCTCCTCCGGGCTGCGGGTCAACGCCCCCTCCGACGACCCGGTCGCGTGGTCGATGAAGGTGCGGCAGGAGGCGCAGCTCGAGCGCATGGACAACCGCACCCGCACACTCTCCCGCGCGGGGAGCGACCTCAACACTGCGGAGTCCGTCCTGGCGAGCGCGGGCGACCTGCTCGAAGAGGCCCGCGCGCTCGCCGTTCAGGCGGCCAACGGCAGCATCGACGCGCAGACCCGGCTCAACATGAGCGGCCAGATCACGGCGCTGCGCGACTCGCTCCTTGGCCTCGCCAACACCCGCGGCAGCAACGGGTACCTCTTCGGCGGCACCGCCACGGCGGCGGCGCCCTTCAACGCGGCCGGGGTGTTCACGGCCAACGACACGCCGGTCGCCCTCGAGGTTGCCGACGGGGTGACCACCCGCGCCAACGCCAGCGGCGCCACGGCCTTCACCGTCGCCGGCGGGCGCGACCTCATGGCCGACCTCCAGGCCTTCGCCACCGCCCTGTCCACCAACAACCTCGTGGGCATCCAAGGGGCGATCGGCACGATGGAGGCGGGTCATCGTCAGCTGGTCACCGCGCAGGTCACCACCGGCATCGCCGCCGAGCGTCTGCACTCCTCGGTCGAGGTCACGAGCGGGGCGATGCTCTCAGTCACCACCGCGCGCGCGAACGCGATCGAGGCCGACGCGCTTGAAGCCTTCACCTCGCTCTCGCTCACCCGCGCGGGCTACGAGCGCAGCATCGCCATCACGCGCGAGCTGCTCCAGGTCTCGTCGGTCACACGCTGACCGCCCCCCGCCCTGCGAGGCATCGACGGCGCGGGGTTTGGATTGTCTGCGCAGGCAGGTAGACGACCGTTCCCAATCTGGCGCCCGATCTGTACCCTCGCTAGGGGCGAAACCGGTTCTTGGGACGCGCCCCTTCAAGCCCGGGAGCCTAGCAAGCATGCCCGTCCTGCTCATCACCGGTGGCGCCGGCTTCATCGGCACCAACCTCGTACGGCGCGCGCTCCGCGACAGCGCGTTGACGGTCGTGACGCTCGACCTGCTCACCTATGCGGGCCGCCGCGACAACCTCGCGGACGTACTCGGTCACCCCCGGCACCGTTTCGTCCACGGCGACATCGCCGACCGCGCCCTCGTCGACACGCTCCTGCGCGAGCACCGGCCCGACGCGCTGCTCAACCTCGCGGCCGAGTCGCACGTCGATCGCTCGATCGACGACGCGACGATCTTTCTCCGTACCAACGTGCTCGGCACCCACGCGCTGCTCGACACCGCGCGGTCGTACGTCGCCTCGGGCGCAGCGCCCCGGGGGTTCCGGTACCTCCAGGTGTCGACCGACGAGGTGTTCGGATCGCTTGGCGCCGAGGGCCGCTTCTCCGAGGCGTCGCCCTTCGCCCCGAACTCCCCGTACGCGGCCTCGAAGGCCGCCGCCGACCACCTCGTGCGCGCCTGGGGACACACCCACGGCCTCCCTGTGGTGACCACGCACTGCTCCAACAACTACGGCCCCTACCAGTTCCCCGAGAAGCTCATCCCCTTGATGATCCTCAACGCCCTCGAACACCGGGCGCTCCCGGTGTACGGCGACGGTCGGCAGGTCCGCGACTGGCTCTTCGTCGAGGACCACTGCGATGCCCTCCTCTCCGCCGCCCTGCGCGGCGCGCCCGGCGAGACCTACGCCCTCGGCGGCGACTCCGAGCGCACCAACCTCCAGCTCGTGCAGACCCTCTGCGACCTCCTCGAAGGCCTCGCACCCGCCGCGGGCTACACCCCCCCGGCCGGCGGCTACCGCGCGCTCATCAAATTCGTGCAGGACCGCCCGGGCCACGACCGCCGCTACGCCATCGACGCGTCGTACGCCGGGCGCGCGCTCGGCTGGCGCCCGCGGCACTCCCTCGACGACGGGCTGCGCGCCACCGTGGGCTGGTACCTTGAGCACCGCGAGTGGTCGCAAGCGCTCTCGCAGGGCGTCTACGACCGGACGCGGCTCGGGCTCGGGGGCGCGTCGTGAAGGGCCTCGTCCTCTCCGGCGGCGCCGGCTCGCGGCTGCGGCCCATCACGTACACGGGCGCCAAGCAGCTCGTGCCGGTGGCCAACCGCCCCATCCTCTTCTTCGTCATCGACAACCTGGTGGGCGCCGGCATCGTCGACATCGGCGTGGTCATCTCGCCCGAGACCGGCGCCGAGGTGCGCGCCGCGCTCGGCGACGGGTCCCGCTGGAACGCCCGGCTCTCGTACATCTTGCAGGATCGCCCCGCGGGCCTCGCCCACGCGGTGCTCACGGCGCGGGAGTTCCTCGGGGACGACGACTTCTGCATGTACCTGGGCGACAACCTGATCGGCTGCCCCATCCGTCCCGCGGTCGAGGCCTTCGTGGCCCGGCCCGACCTGAGCGCCTCGGTGATGTTGAAGGAGGTGCCCAACCCGCGCGCCTTCGGCGTCGCCGTGATCGGCGCCGACGGCCGCATCGCGCGCCTGGTCGAGAAGCCCGTCGACCCGCCGAGCAACCTCGCCCTCGTGGGCGTGTACCTCTTCCGCAACGCCGCGGTGTTCAGCGCCATCGCCGAGATCAAGCCGTCGCCTCGCGGCGAGCTGGAGATCACCGACACGCTCGCGCGCATCCTCGCCCGCGGCGAGGTCGTGCACCACGACGTCGTCACCTCGTGGTGGCTCGACACCGGCAAGAAGGACGACCTGCTGCTGGCCAACGACACCGTCCTCGACACGTGGACCCGCGCCGAGGTGCTGGGCTCGGTCGACGCCGCGAGCCGCATCACGGGCCGCGTGTCCGTCGCCGAGGGCGCCGTGGTCGAGCGCTCCACCATCCGCGGGCCCGTCGTGATCGGGGCGGGGGCCAGGGTGATCGACGCGAACGTCGGGCCCTTCACGAGCATCGGCCCGGGGGTCACCGTGCTGCGGTCGGGCGTCGACCACTCGGTGCTGATGGAGGGCTGCGTGGTCGAGGACA
>CAIOSS010001120.1 GCA_903860995.1 uncultured delta proteobacterium
CGCAGCAGCGGGCGCTGGAGGCGTCGCGCGCGCAGGCCGCGGAGGCCGAGCGGGTGCGCCTGGAGGAGGAGCGTCGGCGGCAGCTGGCCACGGCGTCCGGGCACCGGCGGCTGACGGTGCCCGTGATGGCCGCCGGCGGCGTCGCGGTGGCGGGCGCCATCGCGGGCGGCGTGCTGGGCGGGCTCGCGCTCTCGGCGCAGTCGGACTTCAACGCCTCCCGCGCTGGCAACGACCGGGCGGTGGCCTACGATCGGGGCGGCGGGCTCGCCCTCGGGGCCGACGTCGCCTTCGGCACGGCCCTGGTTGCGGGCGTCGTGGCCGTGGTGCTGTACTTCACCCAGACCCCGGCGGCCGACCCGGCGCCGTAGGTGCTCCCTACCCCCCTCTGCGGGCGCCTGATGAACAACTCCTTCTCCGCCGATCTCTCCCGCTCGATGCGCTCGGATGCCGTCGTTCCCGACATCGACGAGGGCCGCTTCGAGATCCTGGAGGAGATCGGCGTCGGGGGCATGGGGTCGGTGTATCGCGCGGTGCAGCGCTCCGTCGGCCGCTTCGTGGCCGTGAAGATGCTGCTCCCGGAGCATGCCTCCAACGCGTCTGGTCTCGCGCGCTTCGTGCGGGAGGCCAACGTCATCGCGCGGCTGACGCACCCCAACATCGTTCAGCTCATCGACTTCGGCCGCGACACCCAGGGCAACCTCCTGCTCGTCATGGAGCTGCTCGAGGGCGAGCCCCTGCGCACGCTGCTCCGCCGCGAGGGGCGGCTCGCGCCCGACCGCGCCGTGGTCATCGCCGCGCAGTGCCTCCAGGCGCTTCGCACCGCGCACGCGGCGGGGGTCATCCACCGCGACCTGAAGCCCGAGAACATCTTCGTCCACCGCACGGACGACGGCGATCACGTGAAGGTGCTCGACTTCGGGGTCGCGAAGCTCACCGAGGCGGAGGCCGGCGACCCCAACCACACGGCCCAGGGCTCGATGGTCGGCACCCTCCGTTACATGGCCCCCGAGCAGGTCGCGGGGGAATCGCCCGACCAGCGCATCGACGTCTACGCGATGGGCGTCACCCTCTACGAGATGTTGTCCGGCGCCCTCCCCTACGACGGGCGCGACCGCTTCGTGCTGCTGCGCCAGATCATCGCCGAACCCCCGACCCCGCTGCTCGTCTGCGCGCCGGACGTGCCCGCTGCCCTCGCCGACGTGGTGATGCGCGCCATCGCCAAGCTCCCCTCCGAGCGCTTCGCCAGCGTGGAGGATTTCCGCCGCGCGCTGCTCCCGCTGCTCGGCGGCGACATGTCGCGCTGGATGGTCTCGTCGGACGGCAGCGGGCGCTTCGTATCGTCCCGGTCCGGGGTGGTCCCCGCCGGGACGATGACCTCCACCGGCCGGACCTCGCCCGAGCCCACCTCGACGCCCATCGCCCACTCCGAGGTGCTGCGCGCCGCGATGCACAGCGCGGCGAACTCCTCTCCGGGCTACCCCACCGCCGCCGCACCCCGTCGCTCGCCGCTCCTGGCCGTCCTCGCGCTGCTCGGACTGGTCGTCGTAGGCCTCGGCGCCGCGGTGCTGCTGCGTCCGCCACCAGCGCCGATCGCGCCCGTGGCCGCCGCGCCGCCCACGCCGTCCGCGACCACGGTGCTCGCGCCGGTCGCCGCGCCCAGCCCCGCGGCGCGCATGGTCGTCGTCCAGACGACGCCCGCGGGCGCCCGCATCACCGATGCCTCCGGGGTCGAGCTCTGCGCCGCCACGCCGTGCGCGGTGTCCGTCCCCGTCGGGGGTACGCGCCCGGTCGTGCTCTCCCTCGGCGCCACGCGGCTCCCGGTGGTGCTCGATGGCGACTCGGCCAGCGCCACCGTCGACCTCGCGCCTGTCGCGGCGCCGACTGCCCCGGCGCCCGCGAGTTCCCGCCCCCCGAACGGCGGTGGCCGCACGCACGTCCGCCGACCCAGCCCCGAAGCCGGCGGCGACCTGCCGATGTTCCTTCCCCACTGAGGTGGGCTGAGGGCCTCCCGGTCAGCGCGCGTGGAGCGAGACCCTCGTCTCGGCCCCGTCGGGCGCGCCGCTGCGATCGAGGGCGTCGTGGAGCCGCGCGTCGACCTCGTCGAAGACCTCCGGAGCGTCGACGTCCGGCCACGCCATCGACTCCGCGGCGCACATCACGGCGCGCCATCCGTGGTGCCCCAGGGCCCATGGGTCACGCGCGAGCGCCGTATCGAGCAGCGACGCAATGGCCTCCATGGCCAGCCACGCGCCCCGGTCGTCGTCGCGGTCTGCCCGCGTCGCGGCGGCCGCGATGTCCGCCCGCATCAGCACCAGGGCCTCCTCGCCCACCGCGCCATCGAGCCACTCGCCCACGCGGTCGATCGACTGCGAGAAGAGGGCGCGATCGTTCACCAGTTGCTCGGCCGCGAGGCGGGTCACGGTGATCGTGCTCTCGATGGCCTTGCGCGTGGTGACCCCGGGGGGGCCGTCGAGCAGGCGGCGCACCCGGTTGGCCGCCGTCCGGCGACGCTCCCCCTCAGACATCCGCGAGGCCCTTGAGGGTCATCGGGTTGCGCATGTAGCGCACGCCCTCCTCCACCGTGATGTGCCCGGCCTTCACGAGGTCGACCACCGCCCGGTCCATCGTGATCATGCCGTCGCGGGAGCCGGTCTCCATGGTGCTCAGGAGCTGGTGCGTCTTGCCCTCGCGGATGATGGCGCGCACCGCCGCGGTCGCGACCATGACCTCGAAGCACGCGATGCGGCCCTTGCCGTCGGCGCGGCTGAGCAGCCGCTGTGACACGACGGCCTGCAGCGCCGCGGAGAGCTGCACCCGCGCCTGCGCCTGCTGGTGCGGCGGGAACACGTCCACCATGCGGTCGACGGTCTGCGGCGCGTCGTTGGTGTGCAGCGTCGCGAGCACCAGGTGGCCCGTCTCCGCCGCGGTGAGCGCCGCGGAGATGGTCTCGATGTCCCGCAGCTCGCCGATGAGAATGACGTCCGGGTCCTGCCGCAGGATGAACTTCAGCGCCGCTGCGAAGCTGCGCGTGTCGGGGCCCACCTCGCGCTGCTCGACCGTCGCCATGCGGTTGTAGTGCACGAACTCGATCGGGTCTTCGATGGTGATGATGTGGCAGCTGCGCGACGAGTTCACCTGGTCGATCATGGTCGCGAGGGTGGTGCTCTTGCCGGCGCCCGTGGGCCCGGTGACCAGCACGAGCCCGTGAGGCCTGGTGGCGAGCTCGCGCACGATGGGCGGCAGGCCGAGCGTCGAGGCCTCGGGGATGGCGTTGGGGATGAGCCGCAGGGCGACGGCCACGGTGCCGCGCTGGAAGTGGGCGTTGACGCGGAAGCGGTGCTTCCCGGTGACGGTGAGCGCGAAGTCGAGCTCGCGGTCGAGCTCGAAGCTCTCGCGCTGACCATGGGAGAGCAGCGAGAAGAGCAGCCGGCGCACGTCACCCGGCGAGAGCGAGTCGACCTCCAGGCGGCGCAGCTTGCCGTGGATGCGGAAGATCGGCGCCGAGCCCACCACGAGGTGGATGTCGCTCGCGCCGTAGCGCAGCGCGATGTTGAGCAGCGTGCGCATGTCGACGCTGCCCACCGCGGGCAGGGCGTCGTGCTCCGCGACGAAGGCCGCCGAGCCGCGCTCCATGCCCTGCGCGTTCATGCGGAACTCGTCGGGGTTGCTCGCGTACGCCGCGCCGGTCTCGTAGCTCACCACGCCCCGGTCGTAGAGCGACACCAGCGCGCGGTTGAAGGTCTGCATCCCGTCCGAGGCCTGGAGCATGAGGTCTTCGATCTCGTCGACGCGCTGCTCGCGGATGAGCTTTCGCACCGGCGGCGTCGCGACCATCACCTCCACCGCGGCGACCCGCCCCTCGCCCTCCGCGCGCGGCACGAGTCGCTGCGCCACGACCCCCTGGAGGCAGAGCGAGAGGTCCATCGCCACCTGCTCGCGGAGGTGCTCGGGGTAGTACCCGAGGATGCGCTGGAGCGTCTGCACCGCGTCGATGGTGTGCACGCTGCTGAGCACGAGGTGCCCCGTGAGCGCCGCGGAGAGGGCGACGTTCATCGTCTCGGCGTCGCGCATCTCGCCGATGAGGATGACGTCCGGGCTCTCGCGCACGACGTGGCGCAGCGCGAGGGTGAAGTCCCGCGTGTCGCTCCCCACCTCCCGCTGGGTGATGAGGGCCTTGATGTCTTCGTGCACGAACTCGATCGGGTCTTCGAGGGTGACGATGTGGCGCGCGTACCGGGTGTTGATGTGATGCACCATCGCCGCGAGGGTGGTGCTCTTGCCCGACCCGGTGCTGCCGGTGACGAGCACGAGGCCCCGCGGCGAGTCCGCCAGGGTGCCGACGACCTCGGGCAGCCCGAGCACGTCGAAGTCGAGCTGTCCCCCAGGCACCAGCCGGATGACCGCCCCGAGCAGGCCCCGCTGCAGGTGGAAGTGCGCGCGGAAGCGCCCGAGACCCGGGCGGCTGATGCCGACGTCGACGTCGCCCAGCCGCTCGAAGGCATCGCGCTGCGTGGGGCGCAGCACAGCGTGCATGAAGTCCTTGAGCGTCTGGTGCTCCAGCGCGGCGTCACCCTGCGGCGCGAGCCCGCCGTTGACCCGCATCGACGGCGGCCGACCCTCCGAGAGGAAGAGGTCGGACGCCTTCTGTTCGACCATTCGCCTGAGGAGCGCTTCTACGTCGGCCATCGTCCCCCGACGATGCCCGTTTCGCCACGCGCCTTCAACGACTGCGGAGGCCCACCTTCTCGGCCAGCGTGTAGGGCCCGAGCTTCTCCCGAAGGTCCTTCAACGCCGGGAAATCGGGGCTCAGGCGCGCGATGGTCTGGATCGACGCGTACGCGCTCGCCTTGAGCCCGGCCTTGATGAAGATCCCCGCCAGCAGCGCGTGCGCCTTCACGTTGCTTGGGTCGTTCATCGTGACGCGCTGCGCGAGGTCGGTCGCGCGCTTGTACTCCTTCGTGTACTTGACGAGCACCTCGGCCGCGTTGAGCGACAGCAGCGCGTCGGTCGGCCGCCCCTCGGCCGCCTGCTCCCAGTGCCTGGCGGCCACCAGGGGATGACCGTCGCGCATGGCCTCCCGGGCGGCGCTGATGTGCCCGTCGACCTGCTGCGCGACGAGGAGCTTGCGCGTCGCCTCGTAGCGGAGGCGCAGCGCCTCGTCGTCCTTGTGGAGCGCGAGCGCCTGCTTCAGGGCCTCGGTGGCGGCGCTGTAGTCCCCTTTGCGCTGGGCCTCTTCGGCGTTGGCGACCAGCTGCGCGGACGAGAGGGCCCGCTCGCCCACGCGCGGGATCTGCTGGTACGAGGGCGCCGACGGGGGCATCCCCGCGGGCGGGGCCGTCGGGCCGCGGACCGGCGCGCTCGACGGACGCTGCGGCACCACCGAGTTGAGACGCCGCGCCATCGACTCCCGCGCGCGGCGCAGGGTCTCCGGGTCGAGCGGGTGCATCGGCGCCGGGGTCGCCTTGGACATGGGCGCGCCGGGTGCCGCGTGGGTGTGGGCCGGCGGAACCACCGCGGTGCCGATGGGTGGCATCATCGGCCGCGGCGCGGTGCGGGTGGGCGGCGGCAACGGCGGGGCAGCGGGGTTGTTGGGGGAGGAGCCGCGCGGCGGGGCGCTGGAGACGGCGGGCACGCCCGGGCTCGAC
>CAIOSS010001121.1 GCA_903860995.1 uncultured delta proteobacterium
CGAACCGCCGCGACCGCACCGGCGAGCACGCGCACGGTGGCCTTCCGCCACACGCCGATCCCGATCAACATCGCCGGGAGTGATCCGAGAGGGGGTCACTTCTCAAGAGCAGAGGTGGATCAATTCTGCTGAGCGCTGAAGCATAAAGCATAGCTTTATGTTTGTGAAGTTGCTGCGGGCGTGAGGGAGCGTGCCGGGTCGACCGCGAGGCCGAATGGTCGCTCGACGGCCGTGAGAGGGATGAGCCTTCGCCAGTGGTCCCAAAGCCTGTGGGCTTCGACGGCGCTCGTCCTGTGACATCACCGTCCGGTTCGTGTGGTGACCCATCCCGATCATCAACTGGTCGATGCACCGCGGTCATTCGAGAGGTCGCCCGCGAGCTCTTCCTCGAGCGCCTCGACGCTCGGCAGCGCGCCCTCGAACTCCGCGGGCAGCGACGCGACGACCCGCGTCTCCCACTCCGCGATGCCGATGGGCTTCTGCACATCGCGGAGCGCGTACTCGACCACCACCCGATCGCGCCCGCGACAGAGAATGAGCCCGATGCTGGGCCGGTCGTCCGGGTGGCGCATCTGCGCGTCCACGGCAGAGAGGTAGAAGTTCATCTTGCCCGCGAACTCGGGCTCGAACGCCCCGGCCTTGAGCTCGACGACCACGAAGCATCGCAGCTTGAGATGGTAGAAGAGCAGGTCGACGTAGAAGTCCTGCGCCCCTACGGCGAGGTGGACCTGGCGGCCGACGAACGCGAAGCCCACACCGAGCTCGAGCAGGAACTGCTGCACGTGCGCGACGAGCCCCTGCTCCAGGTCGCGCTCCTGCGCATCGCGACCGAGAGTGAGGAAGTCGAAGACGTACGGGTCCTTGAGGGCTTGCAGCGCGAGGTCGGACTGCGCGGGCGTCAGCGTCTGCGGGAAGTTGGTGACGGCCTTCCCGGTGCGCTCGTAGAGGTGGGTCTGGATCTGTGCCGTGAGGATCGCGCGGCTCCACCCATGGGTCGACGCCTCCCGCGCGTACCATTCGCGGGCAGCGGTCTCCTTCACCTTCTCGAGAAGGACCGCGTGGTGCCCCCAGGGGAGGTCCGCGACCGCGATGGGTAGGGCGCGCGCCATTTGTCCCACAAGCTGTGGGACAACTTCGGATCCCTCGTTTTTCGATGGATGGGCGAGATAGAAGGCCCTCATCCGGTAGACGTTTGAGCGAGAAAAACCTGCCACGCCGGGGAAGGCCTGCTGGAGGTCATCCGCCAGCCGCTCCAGAACCCGTCCGCCCCAGCCCCCGCTCTCCTGACGCTCGACGATCGCCTGGCCGACGTTCCAGTAGAGGGTGAGCAGCTCGCGGTTGACCGCCAGCGCCGCCTTGAGCTGGGCGTCACGGATCCGCGCCTTCAGCGCCTCGACGAACGCGCCGTACCCCTCCGGGAGATCACTCGGTGTCACGTCGGCACCGTACGACGCGTCACGCCGGGCCTGCCACTTCGTACTCCGCGCATCATCGCTCACGGCCCGATGGCGCCCCGCCCGTCGCCGTGAGGTCCGCCTCCACCACCGTGCGCATCGTTCGCGCGAGCAGACGCACCGTCGCGAGATCGCCCGCCTGGGCCGCCGCGACCACCGCCGCGCAGAGGTCCACCAGCGCGGGCCGCTCGCCAACCTGCACCGGCGTTGCGGTGTCGCGGCCATTGGAAGCCATTGCCGCGGCGTCGCCCTGCACGACACCCGACGAATCTCCGAATTGTCCTGTGATTACGATAGTTTGCGCGGGTTCAAGTCCCCCTCCTCGCACAACAAAACGGCTGGAATCCTTGTGATTCCAGCCGTTTTCCATTGGGCCGTGACGAAGCCCGTGACGTAACTCCGTGACGGAACCCGTCGCGAGGTGTCCGGGAACGGTCGCGGGAGGTCCCCGGCGGCGATCATCGAGGGCCGCACGGGAGCCCGGACCGACGTCCTGGTCGGAGCGTCGCCGCGAGCGTGCCGAAGCATCAGCCTGTCGGCGCTCCGTGGGCGTCGGGGGGCGTCGACGGCGAGCTCTTCATCGAGCAGGTCGACACGTCGCAGACTTGCCATCGACACAGTGGGCAGCGCCGCACCGACGCGTGTCCCCGACTCCGCGATGCTGACGGAGCCTCTGGACGCCGCGGAGCGCCGCCTCGATGACGAGAGTCTCCGCCAGTTGTCCCAAAACCTGTGGGACAACTCTGGAACCCCTGCCCTCCGAGGGTGTCGGACGCGCAGGCCGGGAGGGCGAAGTGGTGCCTTCCAGGGAGCCTGACCGCCTCTGCGGGGAGCGACTGCTGAGCGACTCGGCAACTGTCGCACGGGCTGTGCGACATCTTTCAGGTCGTGCTCCTCGAGTCGATGCCAGCGCACGCAGTGCTCGACGGAAGGTTCAACACGCTGCCCAGCGACTTCACCGCAGCGCCATCTCCCCGATGACGCCCGTCGCAGGCTCTCCGCGCTGCGCTCCCTGTGCATGACCGCGATCTACGCCGAGGAGGTCCGCTGCACGTCGACGGCAGGCGGAGTGGACTCGCCGAGGACACGCCATGGCCTTCCGTCGGCGTGAATCTCGAACGCGACGAGGTTTCCGGGTCGGGCGACCTTGTTCAGCCCGATGCAGCACACCCCAGCGATCTCGGCGTCCACGCGCGCGTGGTGGTGGCCGAAGAAGCAGACTCGCGGTTGCGTACAGGCGACGAGTTCGTCGAGCCCCGCGGCCGCGCTGTAGGTGGTGACCGGCTCGCCGTGCCGGTGTTTCTCGAAGCGGACGCCCGCCGGCGCGTCGTGCGTGAGGAGGATGTCCAGGTCCGACATTGCGGAGAGCCTGTCGATCTCGTCGCGGGTGTAGTGACGCCTCGCAGCGCCCTGAAGTTGGCGCGAGGGGCGGTCGTAGTTCGACGGGCCGTAGCAGCCGCCCACGCCGCCGACGCGCAGCGCCTCGGTGCCCGCCGCGATCGCGACGCTCTGGCCGTTGGGGAGGTAGAAGAGGCCCGGCAGCACCTCGGGGTCGGGCTGCGCGTCGAGCCAGCCGAAGTCCTCGTGGTTGCCCTTGATGAAGAGCGTCCTGCGCGGCGCGGCCCGGCGCTCGGCCCACCACCTGGGGAAATCCCCGGCCCCGTCGTGCGCCCGGGTCGCGGCATCGACGCGCGCCGGGTCCGGCCACACGCCGAAGTCTCCGACGTGGAGCACCCAGTCGAAGCGCGCCGCGAGGCGCTGCTCCAGCGCGAGGACGTCCGCGTAGAGGCGGTCGAGTGCTCCATGGATGTCCCCAGCCGCACAGAGAATCACGACCCCTTCGTACCGTACATGCTCTCGCCGTGCGCCACGGCGGCGTACGGATCGGCTGGAGGACGAGGCCCGCAAGGTCGGCGCGGGCGAAGAGGCCCCGGCCCAGCCCGCGGTCGATCGCTTGCTGCATCCACTCCGGGGTTACGTGCGCCTCGAGGCAATCGCGCACCGTGCGGATCGGCGTGGTCACCGGGACCGCGCCGCGCCAGACCACCTCGCCGGGGGGAAAGTCCGCATAGGCGATGGCCACGTTCGCCGGGATTTGGAGACGGCGCCGCGCGTCCGCCATCGGCATCGACAGGTGAGCCCGCGCCGGGAGGGCGTCGGCCAGGTCGTGCACCTGGAGAGTGCTCTCATGGCTCACCACGCCCCGCCGTCCTGACCAGAGCCACGGCACCATGAAGTCGGCCTCGTCCGTCGCGGGGAAGCGAACGAAGGGGAAGATCCCACGGCCCGCGCGCTCGAGGCCGCCGCTCCGGAGATGGTGCTGGAGGAGCTGGAGGGAGTAGCCCGCGGCCTTCGCCTGCGCGGCCGTGAGTACCAGCACGTCTCGTCGGGCAGGAGCGGACACACGCCCATGACGTGCTTCCCCCGCAGGTGCGCGATCACCACGCGGTCCTCGACCGGGACGAAGGCATTGCTGCGGACAGGCACCGCATCGGACGCGAGAGAAGGCACGAAACAGCGCAACCTTGTCGATCACTCGCGACGGCGCGACGGCGGGTGCAACGCCACAGGGGGGGGGGCCGAGAGCCGGCAGGCTCGGGCTGCGCGACACCGTACGAATCCATACCTACCGAACCCCACCCGCTCGAGCGCGCCCTACTTCACCACCCGTCGGATGTCCGCGGGGCCATTGTCCCATCGCGTGAAGCTCCGCGGCCATGAACTCCCCGCCAGCGCATGCGCACCCCGCGCGCCTTCGCGCAGCGGCCGGAACCATCCCTACAGACGGAGAACCGTGACCGCCCGCCCCTGCGCGGTGACGACCTCTTCGATGTGCACCCGGTCGGGCAGCGCCGGGGCAGAGGCGCGCTGGCCGAAGCGCGCCAGCCACCCGCGGTCGATCCACAGGCGCGCGAGGTACTCCTCGAGCTGCGCAAACCCGGCGTCGAGCGGATCGCGGGCCTTGTGTAGACGGCAGCAAGGACCTGCGGTGTTGAAGTGACGGGGCGTCCTCAGATCAAACAGCCGTCCGCGCGCACACCCCCGCATGCTGCCGCCACCAGGGGCTTCGCGATCGACGTTGGCGTCGACGCGCACATCGAGCCGTGCCCTCACGGAGTCCGGTGTCGTCGCCCCATCGCTCGCGCCGAATCGCTTGTGCTGCGGAGCCTGTCCACCCACGATCGCGGCCCATGAAGACCCTGGTCGACCTCGCATACGCGCCTCGCGGAGAGTGGGACGACCGCGCGCGAGCGGCGTTCTCAGAGGCGCTTCGTGGGCGCTACCCAAGGGTCCATGACCTCACCGACAAGAAGAACGACGAGCGCCGCTTCCAGCTCCGCGTGAACGCCGACGCGAAGGACAAAGCCATCCCGTACGCCGCGCTCATCGCCCCCGAGCAGGACCTCGCCGGGGGGTACGGCGGCATGAGCTTCGTGATGTTTCCGGCGGACCGGCCCGGCGCCCCGGCGCTGATCACGATGGTCGTCGGAACCAACGGCCTCGCCCCCGACGAGGCCGTGCTCGGACGCCCCGGGCACGGGCGCAAGTGCGCGGCGATCGCCGCGTGGCTCAACGCTCACTCGACCGGCGCCGCGTGGGCGAAGCGCGACCCGGTGCGCATCGACCTCGACCTCCCGCGATCGCTCTCCCAGCACCTCGACGCGTGGGGCGGCGCGTGCGGCAAATACGGGAGGGTGATCTACGCCACCTTCGCTCCGCCGGCGACGCGCACCGCGGCGAGCGACGAGCTCACCCGCCAGGCCATCACTGGCTTCATCGACCTCTTCTTCGACGAGCGCCGCATCTCCCCGAAGGAGGACTCTCGCGACGGCGCCGAAGAGATCCGCCGCGCGTGGATGGCGCGCATGCTCCCCGGGACCTCGGACGAACACGTCGCCCAGCTGCTGAAATCCCGGCGCTTCGCGATCATCGAGGGCCCGCCGGGGACGGGCAAGACCGAGCTCGCCGGGCGGCTCCTGCGCGAGCGCTACGACGGCCGCGGGAGGGTCATCCAGTTTCACCCCGGGACCACCTACGAGTCCTTCATCGGCGGCCTCGCGCCGCGGGACGGCGGGGCGCTCGGGTTCACATTTCGCCCGGTGCGCGGACACCTGATGGACGCCGCCCTCGATGCCGCGCGAGAGCCGACGAAGCCGTATCTGCTCGTCGTCGACGAGATCAACCGCGCCGATCTGGCGAAGGTGCTCGGCGAGGCCATCTACCTCTTCGAGCCCGACAAGGCCGACCGCGAGATCACCCTCGCGCACGAGTTCGAAGGCGTCGGCCGCACGCTCCGGCTCCCTCCGAATCTCCACGTCCTCGGGACGATGAACAGCGCCGATCGGAGCATCGCGATCCTCGACGTGGCGGTGCGCCGCCGCTTCGCCTTCGTCGCCCTCTGGCCGCAGCTCTCAGTCGTCGAGGAGCACTCCGGGGAGGTGCTCCAGCGGAGCTTTCACGACCTGCTCTCGCTCTTCGTCGAGCACGCCAGCGACGACGCGCTGCCGCTCACGCCGGGGCACGCGTACTTCCTCGGCAGCGACGCCGAAGCGCCCTCGCGGCTCGCTACGTCGGTGCGACCCCTCCTGGAGGAGTACCTCGCGCAGGGCTACGTGGCGGGCTTCGCCGACGAGGTCCGCGCGTACATCGACCGCATCGCGCAAGGGACCTGACCGTTGCCCACGAGGCCCAAGCGCGCTCCGACCCCGAAGGCCCCGAAGCGCGCCCCGGATCGACCCGCACGCTCGGCGAGGGTCGTCGCAGGAACGCGCTCGGTCCCGGACAGCAGCGAGCGCTTCGTCCCGGCGCTCGACTGGCTGGGCGGCGACGGGAGCGACCCGCGCTCGTCCGCCGAGCGACGCGCGGAGAAGCTGGTCTCCGCGAACGCGGGCCTCCTGCGCGACCTCGGCGTGACGGCGGACGTCACCCGTCGCCACGGAGAGCCGGGCCTGGTGGTCCACACCTCGACGCGCATCGGCGCGGTGCCGTTGTTGTCGCCGATCACCGGGCGCCCGGACTTCGGGCTGGTGGTCGAGCCCCGCTTCACCTGGTCGTCCGCCGGCGACATGCTCGCCGGGACGGGCTTCCGGGTCGTTCCGGACCTGCTTCCGCTGCCCGACCTGCCGCAGTCCGAGCGGCGGGTCCCGCCGTGGGTGCTGTCCAGCGTCGTGCTGATGCGCCTGCGCTCGCTGCTCGACTCGCTGCAGCGGCGCTTCGCGGTGACCAGCGCAGACCTGCGCGCGCCGCGCGGTCAGGTCGATTGGGAGCGGTACGCGACCACCCGCTTCGCGCTCGGTCGGGCGCTCGACGTGCCCTGCCGTTTCCCAGACCTGCGCGACGACGAGGAGCTGCGATCGGCGATCCAATGGGTGGTCCGGCGCCACCGCGACGCGCTGCTCGGGCAGAGGTCCGCGGGCCTCGTCGTGCGACGGTTGCTGGCCATGTGCGACGTGCTGCTCGCGCGCCTCTCGGGCAGCGCTCCGCGGATGCCGGCGGCGCAGCAACGGCAGGGCTGGTCACGCCGCGCGGTCGCGCCGCGGGTCTTTCGCGAGGGGCTCCAGGCCATCGACTGGACCGTCGACGAGCGCGGGCTCGCTGGTCTCTCGGACCTCGCCGGTCTGGCGTGGCGCATGGACATGGAGGTGTTCTTCGAAGCCTGGGTCGAGGCGGTCGCCGAGGACGCGGCGCGGCGCGTGGGAGCACGACTGCGCGCGGGCCGACGACACGAGACGCGCGTCCCTCTCGACTGGGCGCCGCCGTCCGCGGGCTCGCAGCGATCGCTGGTGCCCGACCTGGTGATGGAGCGCGAGGACGTCGTGGTGGTTCTCGACGCGAAGTACAAGCGCCACGCCGAGGAGATCGAGCGCCTCGGATGGGCGAACGCCGACGAGGTGCTGCGGGAGCACCACCGCAACGATGTGCTGCAGGCGCTCGCGTACTCGACGCTGTTCGACGCGCCGCGAGTGGTCGCATGCCTGGTGTACCCGGCGTCGCCGAGCGCGTGGCAGGGGTTGGTCGCCCGCGGGAGGACCATCACGCGAGCGAAGGTTCGGAGCGGCGCGCGGAACGTGGAGCTGGCGTTGATGGCAGTACCGCTGTCGGGTGACCGCGATGCCGCGGGCGTCGCGCTCGAGCGCCTGGTGGTGGACGCGGCGTGAGGACCGCTCCGCCGCGATCGCGGCCCCGGCCGCGCCCTCTCGACGCCCCCTCGCGTCCGCCGCGCGGTTGCTCCATGAAGGAGCGATGCGTCATCACCCCTTCGGCCCATCCGGGCTCCCGCTCCCCGTGCTCGGCCGAGGGCAACTGGAATCTCGAATCCGACGATCGCACTCGCGCCCTCGCCGCGCTCCGCCGCGGGCTCGACCTCGGCCTGACCCACGTCGACACGGCCGAGCTCTATGGCAACGGCGCCGTCGAGACCCTGGTCGGCGAGGCCCTCGTCGGACGGCGCGACGAGGTCTACCTCGTCTCCAAGGTGCTTCCGTCGAATGCCTCGCGCGGGGGTACCCTCCGCGCTTGCGAGCGGTCGCTGCGTCGCCTCCAGACCGACCATCTCGACCTGTACCTCCTGCATTGGCCCGGCGCGCACCCCCTCGCCGAGACCGTCGCGGCCTTCGATGATCGCGTGATCGAGCACGCGGTCATCCCCTGGTGCGAAGCCCACGGCGTCAGCGTGGTGGCCTACAGCCCCTTCGGATCGGGTCAATTCCCTGGCACGCGGAGCCAGGGAGGTCGCGTGCTGGCGGAGGGCGCCGAGGGCGAGCAGCCGGCCGACGCGCCAGCCAGCTTGAGCAGGGCGAGCGCATCCTGGGGTTTGAGCATCGTCGTGTTCTATTCGCGAATCGCGCGAGGCCGTCTTTCGACATCACTGGCAAGAGACCGGTCTGGCAGCTCGGTGAAGGAGGCGACACGATCCATGTCGGGCCGTCCGGACAGGGTCGCCCGCGCATCGCGGGCCTCATGAAACCGGCGGTTGCGCGGACCCGCGCAAGGACTCCGCGAGCGCTTCGAGCATCGCCGCCAGCGGCCCTGCGAGCGCGGGGGGCACGTCGATGCGCAGGCTGCCATCGGGCTGCCTCGTCACCCTCGGCGCGGTGATCGGCGGACTCCCCTCCGCTGGCTCCGCGGGTGCCTTCGGCGCTGGCGCGGGCGCTTCGGTCGGCGTCTCGGTCGCGACGGCGCCGGCCTCCGTGACGGGCCCATCGGCCTCTGGCTCCGCGTCGCCGACGGGCACGTCGATGGGCTCGACGATCTTCCGCACCGACTCGAGGAACGACGCGCTCCCCTCGAAGCGGACCTCGTCCGTTGTTCCATCGAACAACGAAGAGAAAACGGCCTTCTTCTGCGCGACCAGTATCGCGATGCGCGCCTCGATGCCCTCCTCGCTCACGAGGTTGTACACGTCGATGGGCTTCGACTGCCCGAGGCGGTAGATGCGGCCGATGCGCTGCTCGAGCACCGCGGGGTTCCAAGGGACCTCCAGGTTGATGCAGCACGACGCCGCGTGCTGGAGGTTGAGCCCCACGCCCCCGGCGTCGCTCAGGAACATCACCGTCACCGCCGGGTCGTCGTGAAAGTCCACGATGGCGTGCTCGCGCAGCTTGGACGACTCCGCG
>CAIOSS010001122.1 GCA_903860995.1 uncultured delta proteobacterium
AGCACCGCGAGGCCGATCGAGGGGGCGTGGAAGGGCGTCTGGAGGGACTCGATCTGCCCGCCCTCGAAGGAGCGCAGCACCACCATCGACTGGAGCGGAATCAGCGGGATGAACCACACATGGAAGAAGCGGGTGGCCACGTAGGCCTCGCCGCATTGCATCATCTTGCCGCAGAGGCGCTGGCCGAAGACGATCATCGCCCGAGGGTTGGCGCGGCGGGCGCCGCGGTCAACCCGCTGCCGTCCTGGCGGCTCCCCCGGGAATAGTCCCCCGCGCCATCGGGTTGCATGCCGCCGCGCCGCTGGGGTACAGCGCCCCTCGCATCGCTGACGCCGACCCCACCGCCGAGACCCCCACCGCCGACCTATGACGTACAACCGCGCGCTCAACGACCTGGTCCAGCAAGAGTCGAAGTTCATCGACGACATCCTCACGGAGGTCGGTCGGGTCATCGTCGGGCAGAACACCATGGTCGAGCGGCTGCTCATCGGCCTGCTCGCCCGCGGCCACGTGCTCCTCGAAGGCGTCCCCGGCCTCGCCAAGACCCTCACCGTGCGCACCCTCTGCGACGTGCTCCAGTCGCAGTTCGCGCGGGTGCAGTTCACCCCCGACCTGCTCCCGGCCGACCTTGTCGGTACGGTGATCTACCGCCCGCAGGACGGCACCTTCGTCGCCAAGAAGGGCCCCATCTTCGCCAACCTGGTGCTCGCCGACGAGATCAACCGCGCGCCCGCCAAGGTGCAGAGCGCCCTCCTCGAGGCGATGCAGGAGGGCCAGGTCACCCTCGGTGACCAGACCTTCAAGCTCCCCGATCCCTTCATCGTGATGGCGACGCAGAACCCCGTGGAGCAGGAGGGCACCTACCCCCTGCCCGAGGCCCAGATCGACCGCTTCATGCTGATGGTGAAGGTGGGCTACCCCACCCGCGAAGAAGAGCGCGCCATCATGGACCGGCAGACCGCCGTCGCCCCCGCCACGGTGTCGCCGAAGGTGACGCCCGAGCAGATCCTCGCGGCCCGCAAGGTGATCCCGGAGATCTACGTCGACGACAAGCTCAAGGACTACATCATCTCGCTGGTGTTCGCGACGCGCGACCCGCAGAAGGCCGGGCTCAAGGAACTCGCGCCGATGATCCGCTACGGGGCCTCGCCGCGCGCGTCCATCGCGCTCAACATGGCGGCGCGGGCGCGTGCCTTCCTCCAGCACCGCGGCTACGTCATCCCCGAGGACGTGAAGGCCATCGGGATGGACGTGCTGCGCCACCGCATCTCGCTCACCTACGAGGCCGAGGCCGAGGAGGTCACCTCCGACCAGGTGGTGACGCGCATCTTCGAGGCCGTCGAGGTGCCGTAGAGGCGATCGGATGATCCCCAAGGAGCTGCTCAAGAAGCTGCGACGCATCGAGATCACCACGGCGAGGCTGGCCAACGACCAGCTCGTGGGCGCGTACGCGTCGGTGTTCAAGGGCCGCGGGCTCGCGTTCGACGAGGTGCGGATGTACCAGCCGGGCGACGACGTCCGCTTCATCGACTGGAACGTCACCGCCCGCACCAACGCCCCGCACATCAAGGTCTTCCGCGAGGAGCGGGAGATGACCGTGATGCTCCTGGTCGACCTGTCGGGCTCGCAGGACTTCGGCACCCGCGCGATGTTGAAGCGCGAGCTCGTCGCGGAGGTCAGCGCCGTGCTGGCCTTCAGCGCCGTCAAGAACAACGACCGCGTGGGCCTGGTGCTCTTCACCGACCGGGTCGAGAAGGTGGTGCCGCCGCGCAAGGGCGCGCGCCACGTGATGCGGGTGGTGAGCGAGATCTTGCAGTTCAAGGCCGCGCCGCGGCCCAACCACGAGCCCGTGGGCACCAACCTGTCGCAGGCCCTGGAGGTGCTCGGGCACCTGTCGCGGCGCCGCGCGGTGTGCTTCGTGGTGAGCGACTTCCTCGGCAACGACTACGACCACGCGCTGCGCGTCGCCGCCGCCCGCCACGACCTCGTGCCCGTGTTCGTGAGCGACCCCCGCGAGGACGAGCTCCCGGACGTCGGCGTCATGCTCGCCGAGGACCTCGAGACCGGCGAGTGGATCGAGGTCGACACCCGCGACCCCCGGGTGCGCGAGCACTACCGCCGCACGGTGGCGCAGCAGAAGGTCACCCGCGACACCCTCTTCCGGCGGCTCGGCCTGGACGCCATCAACGTCGCCACGCACCGCCCGTACATCACCGCCCTCGCGGAGTTCTTCCGCCGCCGCGCCCGAAGGATGCACGCCGGATGAACGCCCGCCCTGCGGTCCTCGCCGCCCTCCTCCTCGCCCCGTCGGCCGCCCTCGCGCAGGACGCCGCCGTCGCCACCGATGCCTCCGCGCGCCCGTCCGCGCCCGCTCCCGCCCGCGCCGCGGGCGAGTGTGTCGCCGACCCGATCCCGGCCGACCACGCGCCCGCCGTCGAGGTCACCGTCAACCCGCCGAACCCCCAGGTGGGCGACCGGGTGCGCGTCACCTGGGTGTTCCGCTACCGCACCAACGACCGGGTGGAGTTCACCCCCGACGCGGTGGCCCTCCAGCAGGCCCCCATCGAGCTCGAGTACGCCCGCGAGCAGCCCGAGCGCGACCGCAGCGTGCACGGCGAGCGCGACGGGCGCCTGCGCTCCGAGGTGGTCGTCGCGCTGCAACCCTTCCGCGCCGGCGACGTGGTCATCCGCCCGATGAGCGCCCGGGTGAACACCGGCGACGAGATCGCCCGCATCTGCACCCCGGAGGTGCGCTTCCGCGTGCGCTCGGTCTTCGGCAACACCTCGCACCCGCAGCCCAGGGACATCACCCGCCCGGAGGACGTGCGCCGCGACGCGCTCACCTTCCGCCAGGTCGCCCTCGCCCTCGACGCCCTCTTCGTCGCCGTCGTGGCCGCGCTCTCCATCGCCGGGTGGCTGCGCCGCCGCCCGAAGGTCGTCGCCCCGCCGCCGCCCCCGCGGCACCCGTACTTCATCGCCCGCGACGCGCTCGAGGTGCTCGCCCGGGGCGACCTCCTCGCCCGCGGCCTCACCAAGGACTACTACGACGCCATCTCCGACGTCGTGCGGCGCTACCTCGGCGGCGTGCGCGCCTTCGACGCCATCGAGATGACCACCGACGAGATCCTCGCCCACATGCGCAAGCACCCGCTGCCGGGCGTCACCTTCGTCGAGGTCGAGCGCCTCCTGCGCGAGTGCGACCTCGTGAAGTTCGCCCGCTACGTGCCCGCCCACGAGGACTCCGACGAGATCCTCGCCGCGGCCGTCTCCCTCGTCGAGCGCGGCCGGCCCACCATGAGCACGCAGCACGAAGCCGCCCGCGGAGGTGCCCCGTGAAGCTCCGCGGCCGCCCCGCCCCCGCGCAGCGCGTGATCCCGCGGCACCGCTCGCCCGCCGGGCCCGTCGCGTGGATGGCCGCGCTGATCGTCGCCCTCGTCCTCGGCGGCCTCTACGGGTACGCGCGCTTCCAGGGCTGGGACCTCCAGTTCAAGTTCCCGTGGGCGCTGCTCGCGCTGCCCGGGGCCTTACTGGTCTATGTATGTTCGCGGCTGCTCTGGCGGCGCGCGGGGGCGGTGCCGGGCGAGGCCCTCACGCGCCTCAAGGTGTCCCAGGGCGCGGCGCTGCGGGGCGTCCCTCGCACCCTGAGCGCGCGGCTCATCCATCTGCCCGGGGCGCTGCGGGTGGCGGCCATCGTGCTGGTGGGCGTCGCCCTCGCGCGCCCGCAGCGGGTCGACGCGCCCGACGCGCTCGAGCTGTCGGGCATCGACATCGTGATGTCCATCGACCTGTCGGGCTCGATGCGCGCGGCCGACCTCCAGCCCACGCGCCTGGAGGCGGCGAAGGAGGTGGTGGGGGAGTTCATCCAGCGCCGCCGCAGCGACCGCATGGGGCTCGTGGTCTTCGGCCGCGAGGCCTTCACGGTGGTGCCGCCGACGCTCGACTACACGGTGCTCCAGCGCATGGTGAGCGCGCTCAGCCTCGACCTCATCGACGGCTCCGGCACCGCCATCGGCGACGGGCTCGGCACGGCGCTCAACCGGCTGCGACACAGCGACGCGCGCAGCAAGGTGGTGGTGCTGCTCACCGACGGGGCCAACAACGCCGGGCACGTCGACCCGCGCGAGGCGGCGCAGCTCGCGACGGCGCTGCGGGTGAAGGTCTACACGATCCTGGTGGGCACCGCGGAGGAGGCGCCGGTGCAGCAGGGCGTCGACCTCGCGGGGCGCCCGGTGTACGCGACGGCGCGCTTCCCGGTCGACCCGCAGCTGCTCCAGGACATCGCGACCACGACCGGGGGGCAGTTCTTCCGGGCGGTCGACCGGGCGGGGCTCGCGCAGAGCTTCCACACCATCCTCGACCACCTGGAGCGCAGCAAGATCGCCGACGCGGGCGCGCGCTACGCCGAGCTGTACTCCTGGCTGGTGGTGGCGGCGCTCGCGCTGCTGGCGCTCGAGGTGCTGCTCTCGTCGACGCGTCTGAGGAGGTTCCCGTGAGGTTCGGGGCGGTGGCGTGGTTGTGGCTGCTGGCGCTGGTGCCCCTGCTGGGCGCGCTGATGGCGTACGCGACCTGGGCGCGGCGGCGCGACCTCGCGCGCTTCGGCGACGTGCTGCTGGTGTCGAGCCTGCGCGACGGGTCGCCCGCGGGCTGGCGCGCGGCGCGCTCGGTGCTGGTGCTGGTGGCGGTGGCGTTGCTCGCGGTGGGGGCGGCGCGGCCGCAGCACGGGTCGCGCACCGAGGTGGTCGCGCGGCGCGGCATCGACGTGGTGGTGTGCCTCGACGTGTCGAAGTCGATGCTGGCGCGCGACGTGGCGCCCTCGCGCATCGAGCGCGCGAAGGCGGAGCTCGAGCGGCTGCTCACCGAGGAGCCCGGCGACCGGGTGGCGGTGGTGCTCTTCGCGGGCGACACGATGGAGTACCCGTTGACGACCGACCACGAGGCGGCGCTGCGCTTCTTCCGTGATGCGCACCCGTGGGAGTTCCCGGTGCAGGGCACGTCCATCGGGCGGGCCATCACGGCGGCGCGGGACCTCCTGCGGCGCGACCCGCTGGCGGGCCGTCGGTCGCGGGTGATCTTGCTCATCACCGACGGGGAGGACCTCGACGGCGACCCGGTGGCGGCCGCGCGCGACGCGGCGAGCGACGGGGTGCAGGTGTTCATCGACGCGATCGGGAGCACGGTGCCGGAGCCCATCCCCGCGTACACGCAGGACGGTCGGATGGCCGGCTACGAGCGCGACTCGCGCGGCGAGATCAAGCAGACGCAGTTCACGCCGCAGATGGAGCAGCAGCTCCGGACGGTGGCGGAGGTCGGCCACGGGACGTACTTCCGCCCGCGGCAGGGCGAGGTGGGCATCGACGCCGTGCGCCGGCAGCTGTCGCGGCTGCGGCGCTCGGAGGTCTCGGAGACGCAGCGCACGGTGTACGAAGAGCTCGCGTGGGTGGTGCTGTTCCCTGCCTTCGCGCTGCTGCTGGTGGCCTCCGGGCTGCTGCCCGAGCGGGTGCGGCGGCGCGGGGGTACGGCGACGGGCGTGGGCGCGGGCCTGGGCGCGGGGATGGGAGGCGCGCCGTGAGGGCGTACATCGCAGCGGGGGTGATCGGCGTCGGGCTGACGGCCTTCACGGTGTGGGCGTGGCCGGCGCGGGAGGAGCTCGAGCCGCGGGTGGCCCAAGGCAACGCGGCCTTCGCGCAGCGGGAGTTTCCGCAGGCGCTGGGGCACTACGAGGCAGCGCCGGGGGACGGTCCGCGCAACGCGGGCGTGCACGCCAACCGGGGCCTGGCGAAGTTCAGGGTGCTGCTGGCGCCGGGGGACGGCGGGGTGCTGCCCGAGGTGGTGGGCGACGCGGCGGTGCCCGAAGGGTACTCCGGGGCGCAGGACGAGATCCGGAACGCCGCGCGGGGCATGGCGGGCGCGCCGATGGAGGACATCGACGCGCAGGTGCGGGCGAGGGCGCAGTACAACCTGGGCAACACCTTCTTCGCGGAGCACTCGTGGCGCAACGCGATCGATGCGTACAAGGAAGCCCTGCGGCTGCGGCCCGGGTGGGTGGACGCGGCGTGGAACCTCGACCTGGCGCGGCGTCGCAAGGAAGAGGAGGAGCACCCCGACGCGGGTCCGGACTCGGGTCAGGATGCGTCGCAGGACGCGAGCCAGGATGCCAGCAGCGACGCGCCGTCGGGTGACAGCGGCGGTGGCGGCGACGGCGGCGGACAGGGCGACGGCGGCGGTCAGCAGGGCGACAGCGGCGGCCCGCAGGGCAACGACGCCGGGTCGAACGGAGACAGCGGGTCGAACGGGGATGAGCCCGACGCGGGCGCTCCGCCGCCGCAGCAGCAGGACGGGGGCGGGGCACCGCCGCCGCCGCCGCAGTCGCTGGCCCCGTTGGATCAGCTGGAGCGCAACGCGCAGGACCTGCAGCAGATGATGCTGCGGCGACGCGCGGGGCAGACGGCGCGGAACCCGGACGACGAGCGGTAGGCGGGAGAGCGGTAGGCGGGGGCTACTTTTCTGGCACCAGCTCTACGTCTGCGCTTTGGGCGAAGTGCTTGTCGAAGGTCAACACCGGCAGGGCGTCTGCCTCGCGGGATGACTCGCGAATGAAGTAGTCAGAGAAGTCGGCTGGCCCCGCCTCGAATGCATCGACCGCGCGACGGACGATCGCGTCATGTTCGACCGTCACTCCAGCAGTACCGACGAACCTGCGAAGCGCGGCGGTGATTGCTGCTCGATCCTGTTTGTAGGCGACTCGCAGGACCCAGGCGACCTCGATCAAGACGGTGGCGGAGAAGAATGCGCCCCCGTCGGCGACGGCTCGCCGGAAGGCTTGTGCAGCCCTCTCGCATTGCTCCACGTCGTCCTCGACCATCAGACGAACGGCGACGTTTGTGTCGAAGGACTTCACCGTCCAAGTGCTCCTTCGGCGATGGCCCGCTCCATGTCTTCCAGGGAGATGGGCCTGGTTCCCGCGGGCGGCTTGATGCGCGCGGCCAGGAACTCGTCGACGGTCAGAATGGGCTCCCCCGGCGGTGCAGCATCGAGCGCGATGAGTTCAACGCGCTTGCCGAGCAGCGGGCGCAGCGCCGGGATCGCACGGGCAACAGCTTCGCTAATCGTGGTGTCGATCTTGATGGCGTTCATGGTTGTCCTCACTATGACCGTTTATCCAGTGTCGTCCCAGCGAGCGCTGTCCGCGGCACATCGAGCCAGTCAGGGGCTCTCGGCACGACGTGTGCCGGTTCCACCCCAGCGATGGTCCGCTCGATTCCGCGTTCTCCGCAACGACTGGCCGATGTGCCGCCGCACTGGGCGCGACGGGTTGCAGACGGGTGAAGCGGGAGCGGTCGGCACCATCGGCTTGTTAGATGCGCCGGACGCCGCCGGGCGCTTCGACGCACTCGTCCGCAGGGGTCCGTCGTCGCTTGTCGTCGCGCTCGTCGCTCGGACCGTTGTCACGCTGCTGTCTTCAATGCCGGACGTCTGCCGCCGCTGTTCGTTGCTCGCGCCGGGTTCACCACAGACCTCCCTCTTCCTCGACGCGCTGTCTGGCAAGCGCAAGCAGTTCATCGTAGTCGTCACGAAACGGGGCCACGAGCTGTTTCTCGAGCTGACATGCGATAGACCAGAGCACGTTGCGCTCCGCCGCATTACGAATGGCCAAGATTCTTCCATCATCGTTGGTCCCGTAGCCGGCCAGACGATCAAAGAGCACAAGAGCCTCTTCGTCCGACAGATCGATCGTCATGGTGCCCCTCGCAGCGGTCGGACGTTGCCCGGTGCGCTGTCTAACATCTCAGTAGGCAGCCGCCCGGCTGCATATCCACATAACGAGCGCATGAGACAGCCGCCCGGCTTCATATCCACATAACGAGCGCATTAGACAGCCGCTGCCCAATTCCCTGATCAGCGGAACGAGCTCGCGCCCGCGTCGTACACACGCCCCGCCGTCGTCGCGCCCGGCCGCTCGCCCGTCCAGGTCCCATAGAAGACCTTGATCGTCCCGCCGTTGGCCACCGCCGCGCCGCCGCCGCGCGCCGACACCCGCGTCCCGAGGGCGCCCTGCACCTCGACGACCCTGCCCTCGAGCAGCACGCCACCGCCCGCGCCTGCGCCACCCGCCGCCGACGTCGAGTTGCC